>JBKQMU010000250.1:0-6540 GCA_052146555.1 Isosphaeraceae bacterium | reverse complement strand
CTCAGAAGCCTCAAGACAGCGCCGTAAGAAGCGCGGGGAGAACCCGCCTGCCGCGGCGATCGCGGATTGACTTGCGTCCCTGGCCGTGCGCTCATGGTCGCTCCAAAGCGATCGGTCAAACAACCTCTGGCGCCGCCATCGGCGCAGCCACATGGCGGCCAATGCGCTGGGGCGCGGGCAGTCGGGTTCCTAGAGCCATTCGCCAGACTGGCACCAGAATGTCACTGATCAATTGGAAACTACCACGGTCTGCTCAACAAGGCTACTACGGCGAGACTGATGGCGAGCTGGCGATGCTGGCGGCGTCATGGAAGAGAAAGCTGTTTTTCGAACATCGGGTGAACTGGAAAACAGTCCCTGCGCGATCGCCTGGCGACCGCTCTGGAGATTGGCTGCCCGATGACGCTCTCTTCGCGTCCGGTAAGGTCTACGCCTGGAAACGCGGTTGCGACTCTCCCAGCGGATTGGCAGACTGAACTGCGGCCTTTCCTTAGGTGAGTACGGCCGCACGGAGACCAAGTCAATCTCTACGTCAATGCTGCCCCTTTCCGACGTTTATCGCGCAGCGGAACCCGAGATCGCCCGCGACGGCTTGATCGCCGTCCAGATCCACGGCGGCGGGCCGATGGAGGTCGAGTTCAAGGACATCCAGATCCGGGTGCTACCGTGACGACCATTCCTCGAACGGGAGTTATGCTCGATGAGCCCGAACATGATTGATGACGGCCCGAAAACATCAAGGGGAGTAGACGGTCGATCGATCGCACCGGTTGCCATTGCGGTCGTCACCCTGTTGGCACTGGGAGCCGGCGTGACGGCCAGTGCACAAGATCACCAGCCGACGCGACTATTGGATCCCTCGACTGCCGAAGTAACGACGGTTCCCTCCGACGTGCGCGACCGCGCGGGCCTTTTCACAGCCGAGGTAACGCGTACGGCTCGTGAGGCTCTCGCGAAGCTCGAAAAAGCGACTGGAGTACCCGTGCTGATCGAGACCATCGAGACGCTGGACGGACAGTCCATCGACGAAGAAGCCACTCACCGGGCCCGGCGGTCGGGAACTCAGGGCATATACATTTTGATCGCACGCAAGGAAACGAAGATCGAGGTGCTGGTCTCGCGCCGCTATGCCGACGCGCTGCCACGGCAGGCGCGCAACGACGTGCGTTCTGTCTTCATCGAGAGCTTTGGCAAGCATGATTTCGATGAGGGCTTGCGCAAGAGTATCGAAGCGCTGCGCGTGCGATTGACCGCGGCAAGACAGGAGGGCCGCGTGCCCCCGGCCGAGAAGCCTGCCACGCGCGACGAAGCAGCCCGCTTGCACCTCTTTCCCGATCAAACCCTCGCAGGGGCGAAGGACGGAAAGACCGATGGTGCGAACCTCGGGTCGTCCGCGATCAGTTCGAGCTCGGGCAAATCGCTGGTGGTCCGAAACCAGGTGCGCTTGACCTTGGAAGGGGCCCGGACCATCATCGCCACCGCCGCGAAGGAGGCCACCGCGCTGAACCTCAAGGTGAACATCGCCGTCGTGGATGATGGCGGCCACTTGCTGAGCTTTGACCGAATGGACGGCGCCGGGCCGGCCGGCGGTTACTCGGCCATCAGCAAGGCCACGACCGCGGCCACGTTTCGCCAGCCGACCGGACCGATCCCAGCCGGAACATCCAGTCCGGACTCCTTGCTGAGCCTGAGCTTTCCGCTTGCCGCCGGTGCCAGCGGCAGTAAGCTCTCGGCCCTCCAGGGCGGCGTGCCGATCGTCGTCGACGGCCAGGTGATCGGCGGCGTCGGTGTCGCCGGCGGCTCTGGCGAGCAAGATACCCAGGTCGCCCGTGCCGCTGCGCAAGCGCTGGCTGAAGCGATTCCGAAAAATTGACCCCAGGTACGTTGCGGCCCTACGGGCCGTTATTCGATGCCCGGAAGGAGCCTAACATATTCGCCCAGGGCATCGCCGTGGGGTAACTGGACGCGCCCTTGAGGGCATCCTGGACGACCGTCTCGAGGACGTTGATGTAGTCGAGAAACCGGCGGTGGCCCTCATCAGTGATTCGGCAGAGCGTCTGCGGACGGTTCTTGTGTGATCCCTTCCAAATCTCGACGAATCCGGCCTCGTGCAGCACCTGAAGATGACGGCTCAAGTTGCCGTCGGTCAGGTGGCAAAGTTCTTTGAGGTCCGCGAAGATGACGCCGCGAGGGTTCGTGACCAGAGAGGTCATGATGCCCAGCCGGGCCTTCTCGTGGAAGATCCGCTCCAGGCCATCGTAGGCGAAACGGCCGGTCGAATCTTCGGCGCCGGGGCTAGGTCGCGTCATGGTCCCGCTCCAGGGTGCGATAGAGCACGGCGGCCGCAAGGAACTGGCCGATGGAGAAGGGCAGTCCCATGGCCCACGGATCCAGCGCGTGCTCACCACGCGACAGGGTCAGCGTCACCAGTCCGCTGAACAGGTAGAAGATCGCAACTCCGAAGATGGGCCGCGGCAGTAGGCGGCACGATGCGAAGATGCCCAGGCTATAAAGCACTTGCCAGAGGCCCGGCAAGATCCAGATGCAGTCAGGCGCAGAACGCACCACGACCATCGTCACAAGCGCGCCCGCCACAAGGCAGGGGCAGAACTGCTCGATGGCGAGGTACGTAAGCTCACGCTTCAGCGGTAAGCGCACATCACGCGCTCGCCCCATCATTTCCAAAGCGGCGGACAGGCCACTCGCCGCCGCTGCGCCAATCCACAACCCCAAGTAGACATTGATCTGCGAGACCGGATCAGGCACCGCCAGCATCTGCACCGTGGCCGCGGCAACGGCCACGGCACCCGAAAATGCCGCCGGGACAGCCCGGTATCCGCGGAACACTTCGGTCCGAGCCATCTGGAGCCGGATTTCGGTGATCTGCGTCAATGCCTCGCGCAACTCCATGCAAGCTTCCCCTGGGAACCCCTCGATTCCACGCAGTTATCCCTCTCTGCCGTTCTATGCTTTGCATCGTAAAGCGAAGGACTTGGAGCGTCAAGGCGGAATGATGACGACGGAGATGGGCGCTGGGTGCTTGCCGCTCTGAGAGTGCCAACGCTCGGCGATTTCGTTAGAATCGGTAGCGTCATCGCGCGGCCTGCGTGCCGCGTCCCAGCAACCCGCGGAGGATGCAAGAGTCGCCCCACGATGGATTACTCACATTTCTTGATCATCGCCGGGCTGATCCTGGTCAATGCCTATTTCGTTGCCGCCGAGTTCGCGCTGGTGAAGGTACGGACAAGCCAGATCGACCAGCTCGTCGAGGAGGGGAGCTGGGCGGCCCGGATGACCAGCAAGGCGCTGGACAAGCTGGATGTTTACCTCTCGGCATCTCAGATTGGAATCACGGTGGCGAGCCTGGCGCTGGGCCGGGCGATCCAGGACTGGGTCGAGCCACTGGTCCGCTCTGCCTTCGAGACGATCGCGCGCCTTCCCGGCGTGCGCCTGGGGCTCTCCTGTCTAGGTCCGGTTTGCCGCTTGGCCGGGCTTGAGGTCGAGAAGCTTCTTCCAGGTTTCTCGGCCGGGGTCGTTCCAGTCGCCGCGCTTTGCCTGGTCACGTTCCTGCACATGGCCTTAGGCGAGCAGGCGCCCAAGACGCTTGCTATCCGCGCCCCGCGGATCTTGGCGCTCGTGACGGCCCCGCCCCTGGTTCTCATCGCGCACATCTTTTGGCCGGTGATCTGGCTGCTCAATACGGCCAGCAACCTGACGCTTAGGGTTCTGGGACTGGGCCGGGCCAGCTCGGGGGAGCTGACCCATACCGAGGAAGAGCTGCGGCACATTTTGCTCGAGAGCACCGAGGGGGGGCACCTCTCGCGAAGCGAGCGGATCATGATTGAAAACGTCTTGAACCTGGAAGAGAAAACAGCCCGGCGGGTGATGGTTCCGCGGCCGGACATCGTTTACTTGAGTCTTTCCCGCCCGATGGAAGAGAACCTGCGCCTGGCCCGTCAGGCCGGGCACACCCGTTTTCCGCTCTGCGAGGACGACTTGACAACCGTCATCGGCATGATTCACGTCAAGGACATCTTTCGCTCGGGTGCTCTTCAGAACGGCCGGCTCGATCTTCGTCAACTGGCGCGGAAGGTTCCGTTTCTGCCGGTCACCTTGCGGCTCGACCAGCTCTTGCTCGAGTTCCAGAAGTACCGTGTGCACTTAGCGATGCTCTTGGATGAGTACGGCAGCGTGGTGGGAATGGTGACGCTCGAGAACGTGCTCGAGGAGCTTGTCGGTCCGATCCAGGACGAGTTCGACCGTGAGCCGCCCCAGATCACACCGCTGGGCCAAGGCGTCTACGAGGTCGAAGCCACAGCACCGCTCGACGTCCTGGTCGAGCAACTGGGCATGGAACTCCCTGAAACCGATGCTGAGACCGCCGGCGGCCTGATCTTGGACATCCTGGGCCGCCTGGCCCGAGCGGGAGATAGCGTTGAAGTCAGCGGCCGCCGGCTGACCGTGGTCCGGGCCGATCCCACGCGCATTCGCAAGATCCGCATCGAACCAGTCAGTCCCGACGCCGTTGACGCGGAGCACAACGCAGCCGAAGAGCTCAACGGCATCTGAGGGAGGTCTAATTTATGAGCATCAGTCTGTTCATTGCCTGCTTCAACGACACGCTCTTTCCTGAGACGGGCAAGGCCGTCGTGAGCGTACTTGAGCGGCTGGGGCACACGGTCGACTTTCCCCTGGCGCAGACCTGTTGCGGCCAGATGCATTACAACACCGGCTATCAGCGTGAGACGATTCCCCTGGTGCGGCACTTCGTCGACGTATTCAGCGATGCCGAGATGATCGTCTCGCCGTCGGCCTCGTGCGTGGGGATGATCCACGAACTCTATCCCAAGGCCGCGGCCCTGGCCGAGGACGAGTCGCTGGCACGGGCTGTCGCCGAGCTGATACCCCGGGTTCACGAGTTCTCGAGCTTCCTCTTGCATCAGCTCAAGGTCGAGGACGTGGGCGCTTACTTCCCGCACCGGGTGACGTTTCACCCGACTTGTCACTCGCAGAGGATGCTCCGGATCGGTGATGCGCCCGAGCGCCTGCTGCGAAAGGTGCGGGGCATTGATCTGGTCGAGCTGCCCCAGAGAGACGAGTGCTGCGGCTTCGGCGGGACGTTCTCGATCAAGAACGCCGACACCTCGATCGCGATGCTCTCGGACAAGATTCGATGCGTGCTCGAGACCAAAGCAGAGTACTGCGCCGCGGCGGATAACTCGTGCCTCATGCACATTGGCGGGGCATTGCATCGCGGACGCTCCGGTGTGCGGCCGATCCACATCGCCGAGATCCTCGCCGCCAGCGCAGCCCAAGGGGAGAGGCTCTCATGAGCCGGAACGTTCCGACAACCAGTGCCGAGCTGATGTCGCGGCAGGTCGAGCCTTTGCCCACGCATCCGGCATTGCCATTCCCGAAGGCGGCTCGGCTCTCTCTGGCCGACACCCAGTTGCGCCACAACATGGGCCGAGTTACCCACGCGATCCGGGCAAAGCGAGCGCAGGCTGTCCTGGAATTGCCCGACTGGGAGGCCCTGCGCGAATCTGGCCGGGCGATCAAGGACCACGTATTAAAGAATCTTGATCGGTATCTCGTCGAGCTCGAGGCATCCGTCACCCGAGCTGGGGGCCGGGTGCACTGGGCACGTGACGCCGGCGAAGCCAATCAGATCATCACCGGCATCGTGACCGGCCACCACTCCCAGGAAGTGGTCAAGATCAAGTCGCTCACCACTGATGAAATCGGCCTGAACGAGGCGCTACAGCGCGACGGCGTGACCGCGATCGAGACCGACTTGGCTGAGCTGATCATTCAGCTTGCCGGCGAGCGGTCGTCGCATATTCTGGTTCCAGCCATTCACAAGAACCGATCCGAGATCCGCGAGCTTTTCCGTCGCTGGCTCGAGCACACCGAAGACCTCTCGGACGAGCCGAAAGCCCTCGCGGCCGCCGCGCGGGCGCACTTGAGGCGGAAGTTCTTGAGCGTGCCGGTGGCCATCAGCGGGGTTAACTTCGGCGTCGCCGAGACGGGATCGATCTGCATCGTCGAATCGGAGGGCAACGGCCGGATGTGCCTGACCCTCCCTCAGGTCTTGATCTCGGTGATGGGCATCGAAAAGGTGGTGCCAACCTGGCGCGATCTGGAGGTCTTCCTGCAGCTTCTGCCGCGGTCAAGCACCGCCGAGCGCATGAACCCGTACACGTCGTTCTGGACGGGTGTCGCGCCGGATGACGGCCCGCGCGAGTTTCACCTCGTGCTCCTGGACAACGGCCGCACCAAGGTCCTGGCCGATCCTGTCGGCCGCCAGACCTTGCAGTGCATTCGCTGCTCGGCCTGCCTGAATATTTGCCCCGTTTATGAGCGCACCGGCGGCCACGCATACAGTTCGGTCTATCCCGGGCCGATCGGAGCAATCCTCACGCCTCAGCTCGCCGGGGTCGAGAACGCCGGCTCCTTGCCTTTCGCCTCGTCGCTCTGCGGAGCCTGCTACGACGTCTGCCCGGTCAAAATCAATATCCCCGAGGTGCTCCTCCACTTGCG
>JBKQMU010000249.1:0-7477 GCA_052146555.1 Isosphaeraceae bacterium | reverse complement strand
GATCTTCGGCCGGGCTGGCGAGGACGTCAAGAACGATTCGCTGGAGGTCCCTTCGGGCGTCGAGGGCATCGTCATCAACACCCAGCGGTTCAGCCGCCGGATGAGCCTCAGCGAGGACGAGCGCAAGGCCTTCGAGAAAGAGCTCAAAGACACCGAGAGCTCCGAGAACTCGCGGATCGCCGATGAGTACAAGCAGATGATCAAGGCCCTGGAGGAGGCCGTCGGCGGCCCGGTGACCGACCCGTCGACCGGCAAGCCCTCCGGCCGCTCCAAGGACCCCAAGGACCTGGTCGAAGAGAGCGAGCGGTTCAAGCTCGAGGCGCTGGATCTGCGGAGCCCGGAAATCGCCGCCAAGGCCAAGCACGTCGTCCGCCAGTACACGCCGCGCATCGAAGCCCTCAAGGACGAGAAAGAGCGCCGGCTCAACAGCCTCAAGCGGGGCGACGAACTCCCCTCCGGCGTGCTCCAAATGGTCAAGGTCTACATCGCCACCAAGCGGGTGATCTCGGTAGGCGACAAGATGGCCGGCCGCCACGGCAACAAGGGGGTCATCGCCAAGATCCTTCCCGAGGAGGACATGCCGTTTCTGGAGGATGGAACCGGCGTCGAGATCCTCTTAAACCCGCTGGGCGTCCCGTCGCGCATGAACGTCGGCCAGATTCTCGAGACCCACTTAGGCTGGGCCGCGGCCAAGCTCGGGTTCCAGGCCGTCTGCCCCGTCTTCGATGGCGCCAGCGAGGAGACCATCCGCCAGTGCCTCAAGGACGCCGGTCTGCCCGAAAATGGCAAGGCCGTGCTCTACGACGGCCGCACCGGGCAGAAGTTCGACCAGCGTGTGACAGTCGGCTATATTTATATGCTGAAACTTCACCACTTAGTCGACGACAAGATCCACGCCCGCGCCACCGGCCCCTACTCGCTGATTACTCAGCAGCCCTTAGGAGGCAAGGCTCGCTTTGGCGGTCAGCGGTTTGGCGAGATGGAAGTGTGGGCCCTGGAGGCCTATGGCGCAGCCTACATTCTCCAGGAGCTGCTGACAGTCAAGTCCGACGACGTCGAGGGCCGCACCAAGATCTACGAGAGCATGGTTAAGGGTGAGAACACGCTCGAGGCGGGCACGCCGGCCAGCTTCGACGTGCTGACCAACGAGATCCGCGGCCTCGGGCTGAATATGCAGCTCGAGAAGAAGCGGGTCTGAGGGCGCGGCTGGTGAAGTCGGGGTACGCTGCCCGGCGAGAATGCTTCAATGGGCGTTCTCGCCGGCACGATTGCTTCTTCGGCGTGGATCTCGGGCCCCCGCCGAACATGACCCCCGGATTCCAAAGGGCTGGTTCCAGAAGAAGCCGGGATGCTCTCCATCAACTTACAGTCGTATGTCGTCTGCCGTTTGATTTGCGGAATCCGTCAATGCAGCGCTTGCCCGGCTTGCCGCTCCGATTTCGAGACGAGATTGCCGTCCAGGAACTCGACTTCCACGCTCGAGCCGTCGGCGAAATGCCAGTCCTGGACCAGACGGTCCCCGACGCGGTTCTCGGACCGCGGAACACCGAGAATGGCGGCGACTTGGGTGGGATTCATGCCGGGTTTGACCCGGTCGAGAACGTGGCCCGCTCCGGTTTCGTAGAAGAACGAGAAACCCAGGATGCCGAGCATGGCGGCGGCGAAAAAGAGCCCGATGTAGCTGCCGAAAGGGGGGGGCGGCTTTTCTTCCATGTCGGCGGCCAATTCAGAATTTGCTTGTTTGACCATCTGTCCCCACAATCCGGAGGCGGCGCCGGAGGGCGAATACCTCGATCTTTCTGAATTCTAAGACCGGGACGTTCGCGGGCACAAGAGGCGCGTCGCTGATTGTGCGGGTTGAGCACCACGAGCAAAGTCGACTCTGAATTCGTGGTTTCGGATTCCAGAGGTCAAATTGCCCCAATGAAATCAGCCTTTTTCTGGAGGACAGCATGGGATGGCACGAACCCGCCTCCCCTGGTCTTCGTCTGGAGGAGGAGAGAGGAAGCCATCCCGTGGGAATAGCGCTGGGTTTGAGCGACTTGAGAAAAAAGGTTCGTCCGCTGAAAATTTTTCTTGGATTTGGTCCTGGTATTGCTTAGGATAGTCGGATGCGACTCCATCGCAGGCTCATTCCGGCGATCGTGCGGCGGCCTGTGTGCCACCATGGTCGAGGATTTGAGTTTGGATGCTGGAGTTTGACCGTCAAACCGGTCAAGGAGGAAACCGGCTTGGCCCCCTGGGTCTGAGAGAGACCCGAATCACCGCGGCCACCTTCCTGAAAATGACGGGAGGGACGGCTCGCGGCCTTTTTTTGTTTACGGCGGGATTTGCTCGGGACCCGACTGCGGAGCATACCGATCGGGTTTCGCGATGTGAAACGAAACGGAACGAGCAATTTGGGCGGTCGCTCGGGCACAAGCAGGACGAGCGCGACCGTCGCTTTCACCCACCAACCACCCCGCTTCGGCCTGGCCGATTCGTTGCGGAGGAGAGTGTCTCGTGAGCATGGGCGAAAGTGCCTACGATCGTATCAATGACTATGGCGCCGTCAAGATCGGGCTTGCCAGCCCCTACGACATCCGGAGCTGGTCGTTCGGCGAGGTGAAGAAGCCGGAGACGATCAACTATCGGACGTACCGGCCCGAGAAGGATGGTCTGTTCTGCGAGCGCATTTTTGGACCCGAGAAAGACTGGGAATGTGCCTGCGGCAAGTACCGCGGGATGAAATACAAGGGCATGATCTGCGACCGTTGCGGCGTCAAGGTGACCCACTCGCGGGTTCGCCGCAAGCGGATGGGCCACATCGAGCTGGCCGCGCCCGTTGTGCACATCTGGTTCTTCAAGGCGATGCCTAGCCGCCTGGGCACGCTCCTGGACATGAAGACCACGAGCATGGAACGAATCATCTACTTCCAGGATTACGTGGTCGTGAGCTCCGGTGAGACCCCTCTTAAGGAGCGGCAGCTCTTAACCGAGGAAGAATTTCGCAAGGCCCGTGAGCAGTACGGCGACAGCTTCCAGGCCGACATGGGCGCCGAGGCCGTCCGCAAGCTCCTCATGCGGCTTGACTTAGTTACGCTGTCCAAAAAGCTGCGGCAGGAGTTGGTCGAGACCTCCAGCAAGCAGAAGGTCAAGGATCTGACCAAGCGGCTGAAGGTCGTCGAGGCGCTGCGCGACAGCGACAACCGTCCGGAGTGGATGGTCCTGGAGTGCATCCCGGTGATCCCGCCGGACCTGCGGCCGCTTGTGCTCTTGGACTCGGGCAACTTCGCCACCAGCGACTTGAACGACCTCTACCGGCGCATCATCAACCGTAATAACCGGCTCAAAAAGCTGGTCGACTTGAACGCGCCGGAGGTGATCATCCGCAACGAGAAGCGGATGCTCCAGCAGGCCGTCGACGCCCTCTTCGACAACAACCGGTGCAAGCGCCCGGTGCTCGGCTCGTCGAACCGCCCGCTCAAGTCGCTCACCGACATGATCAAGGGCAAGCAGGGACGGTTCCGCGAGAACCTCCTGGGCAAGCGCGTCGATTACTCGGCACGCTCGGTCATCGTCGTCGGCCCGGACCTGAAGCTGCACCAGTGCGGTTTGCCCAAGAAGATTGCCCTTGAGCTCTTCCAGCCGTTTATCATCCGCCGGCTCAAGGAGCTGGGCCATGCCGATACCATCAAGTCGGCCAAGAAGATGCTCGAGCGGCGCAGCGAGGAAGTCTGGGACATCCTCGAGGAGGTGATCCGCAACCACCCTGTTCTCCTGAACCGGGCGCCGACCTTGCACCGCATGGGCATCCAGGCCTTCGAGCCTGTCCTGGTCGAAGGCAACGCGATCCGTATTCACCCGCTTGTCTGCAAAGGGTTCAACGCCGACTTCGACGGTGACCAGATGGCCGTCCATCTGCCGCTCTCGATCGAGGCCCAGGTCGAGGCTATGACGCTGATGATGGCCACCAACAACATCTTCAGCCCAGCCAACGGCAACCCGATCATCAGCCCCACGCAAGACATCGTCATGGGGTCGTACTACCTCACGGTCAGCCGCCCGGGCGAGAAAGGCGAGTATCACAAGGAAGGCAACGTCGAGGTAGGCGTCTACTCGACGCCCAACGAGGTCTTCATGGCGCACAGCCAGGGGAAGGTTGGCGTGCACGCGCAGATCAAGCTGCGTCTGCCGGCCCACAAGCGGCTCCGCGGCGAGGGCGACAAGGAGTTCTCACCGGGCATGGTCGTGCGGACGACCGTCGGCAGGGTCGTCTTCAACGACATCCTCCATCCCAAGATGCCCTACTACAATCTGACCTTGGGTCAGAAGCAGCTGCAAGGCATCATCGCCGATTGCTACCAGATTCTGGGCCGTCGCGAGACGATCTCGCTCTTGGACCGGATGAAAGACTTAGGCTTCCGCGAGTCGACTCGCTCGGGGCTGTCGTTTGCAACCGACGACCTCAAGACGCCGACCTCTAAGGACCAAATCATCGCCGAGGCCGAAAAGGAGGTCCAAAAGAACAACAAGCTGTACCAGCGCGGGATCATCACCGACCAGGAACGGTACAACAAGGTGCTCGACGCTTGGACCCACGCCCGCGAGCGGATCACCGCCGAGATGATGGAGGCGCTGCGCAACGACACGCGTGAGGGCGAGATTTACCTGAATCCGATCTTCTTGATGGCCGAGTCGGGCGCCCGCGGCGGCGTCGAGCAGATCCGCCAGCTTGCCGGCATGCGGGGACTGATGGCCAAGCCCTCCGGCAAGATCATCGAGACGCCGATTAAGGCCAACTTCCGCGAAGGGCTCTCGGTGCTCGAGTACTTCAGCTCGACCCACGGTGCCCGCAAAGGCCTCGCCGACACGGCGCTTAAGACCGCCGACAGCGGCTACCTGACGCGCAAGCTGGCCGACGTCGCTCAGAACGTGGTCATTACCCAGGAAGACTGCGGCACCTCGCAGGGCATCACCAAGGGCGTGATCTACAAGGGCGAGAAGGTCGAGGTCAGTCTGGCCCAGTCGATTCGCGGCCGGGTCAGCCGGGTCAATATCGTTGACCCGATCACCGACCAGGTGATCGTCAAGGAAAACGAGATGATCACCCTGGCTGCGGCCCGGAAGCTCGAGGACATGCAGATCGAGAAGATCCAGGTCCGCAGCCCGATGACCTGCGAGGCGTCACTGGGCGTCTGCCGCCGCTGCTATGGCATGGACCTGGCCACCGGCCAGCTTGTCGAGCAGGGCATGGCCGTGGGCATCATCGCCGCCCAGTCGATCGGCGAGCCCGGCACCCAGCTCACCATGCGCACCTTCCACATCGGCGGCGTGGCGACCCGCGGCGTCGAAGAGAAGGACGTCAAGGCCAAGCGCGAGGGGAAGGTCAAGTTCGTCGGCATCAGCATCGTCACCAACGACGAGGGCAAGCAGATCGCCCTATCGCGAAACGGGGAAATCCAGATCCTCGATGCCAAGGGGCGCGAGCTCGAGAAGTACGACGTGCCCGACGGCGCGGCCATGATCGTCCAAGACGGTCAGCAGATCGGCCGCGGCCAGATGCTCTGCGAATGGGACCCGCACAATATCCCGATATTGGCCGAGGTCGGCGGCAAGCTTCGCTTCGACGACATCGTCGAGGGTGAGACCATGAAGGTCGAGACCGACCCCTCCGGCCACGTTCGCCGCACGATCATCGAGCACAAGGGCGATTTGCACCCGCAGATCGTCATCGAGGACGCCGAGGGCAAGACGCTCGACTACAAGTACATTCCCGAGCGGGCCAGCATCGAGGTCGACAATGGCCAGTCCATCTCCGCCGGTACCCTGCTGGCGAAGACCCCGCGCGAGGTGGGAGGCACTCAGGACATCACCGGCGGCTTGCCCCGCGTCACCGAGCTCTTCGAGGCCAGGCGGCCCAAGGAGCCGGCAGTCATCGCCGAGATCGACGGCCGCGTCGAGATCTTGGACGAGAAGCGGCGCGGCAAGCGCACGATCATCGTCCGCAACGAGAGCGGCATCGAGCGCGAGCACCTCGTGCCCCACGGCAAGTACCTCCGCGTGCACGGTTCCGACCGCGTCCGTGCTGGCGACGCCCTGGTCGAGGGGCCGCTCGTGCCCCACGACATCCTCCGGATCTCCGGCGAGGAGGCCGTCCAGAGGTACCTGCTGCGCGAGATTCAGAACGTCTACCGCTCGCAACGCGTCGAGATCGACGATAAGCACCTGGAGATCATCATCGCCCAGATGCTCCGCAAGGTGCGGGTCGAGAGCGTCGGCGACACCGGCCTCTTGCCCGGCTCGGTCATCGACAAGTTCGAGTTCCGACGGGTCAACCAGGAGCTCCTGAGCTGTGTCAAGATCAAGGATCCGAGCGAGAGCGATTACCGTGTCGGCGACATCGTCCCCCGCGACCACTTCGAGCAGGAGAACCTGCGGATCGAGTCTGCCGGCGGCAAGAAATCCGAATGGATTCGCACCAAGCCCGCCGCGGCCAGCACGCAACTCTTGGGAATCACCAAGGCGGCCGTGCAGTCCGACAGCTTCATCTCGGCGGCCAGCTTCCAGGAGACCACCAAGGTCCTCACCGAGGCCGCGCTGGCCGGCAAGGTCGATTACTTGGTTGGCCTGAAGGAAAACGTCATCCTCGGCCACCTGGTCCCCGCCGGAACCGGCTTCAAGGCCCATCTGGATGCCGAGGTGCGCATCCATCCCGAAGCCCTCGAGGCCCTGGCCGAGAAGGGTCAGGCGTACGCCCGATATCGCGACGAGATGCCCGTTGCCGCCGGCAAGGAGTGAACCTTCGGGACGGCTGAAATCCGAGCACCCTGGCCCGCTCGTTCTTACCAAACGGGCGGGCCTTTTCGTGCGCAAGCGGCTTCGAAATGACGACGCGCGCTGGCCTGTTGTAAACTGTTCGGTGATGCCCTGACGGTTGCCATTCGACGCGAAAGAGGGTGGCTCTGGAGACGAAAGGCGAAACAGATGGCCACGATCACCCAGGCCGTGTTAAGAGACTGTGGCGAAAGCACGGAACTGGCGACGCTCCCTCCGCTGGAAAACGGCGATCGGCTTACCCGGCCCGAATTCGAGCGCCGCTATGAGGCCATGCCAGAGCTGAAGAAGGCTGAGCTGATCGAAGGAGTCGTGTACATGCCATCGCCCGTCCGGCATCGTCGCCACAGCCGACCCAATTATCACCTCTCCACCTGGGTAGGTTTTTATGAGACCATGACGCCCGGCGTCGAGGGCGGCGGGAACGGAACCGTTCGCCTTGATCTCGATAACGAGCCTCAGCCTGACGTTTACCTGATGATCGCTCCGGAACAGGGCGGCCAGGCCAAGCTCAGCGCCGATGACTACGTCGAGGGTGCCCCCGAGCTGGTGGCCGAGGTCGCCTCCAGCAGCGCTAGCTACGACCTGCACGTCAAGCTCCACGTGTATCGTCGTAGCGGGGTTCGCGAGTATCTCGTTTGGCGAGTGCTGGACGGGCAAA
>JBKQMU010000248.1:0-7790 GCA_052146555.1 Isosphaeraceae bacterium | reverse complement strand
GTTTTCTCTTTTTTTTCTGTGGTCTTGGCTGGCTGGATTCGTCCGCTTGGGTGCGGGGTCTTGAGTCGAGAAGAGCCAGGAGTTAGACCTGTTCGACTGTCGTTGCTCGCAGAAATCCGGCCCACCTGGAACGTAATTGCCAAGTCGAGTCTCCCGCGCATTCTCGCGATCCACGCCCATCCCGACGATGTGGAGTTCCTGTGCGCGGGGACTCTGGCCTTGCTTCGGGGGGCTGGCTGCCACGTGTCGATCGCCACGATGACTCCTAGCGATTGTGGAAGCGCTGAACATGACGGCGAGACGATCTCCGAGATCCGTCGCGGTGAGGCCCGGGCTTCCGCGGGCTTGATCGGGGCCGAGGCGATTTGCCTGGAGTTTCGCGACTTGGCGATCTTCAACGACGACGAGTCGCGGCGGAGGGTTGTCGAGGCCCCGCGGAGGACGCGTCCTGACTTGGTCTTAACCGCGCCCCCCGCCGACTATCTCTGCGATCACGAAATGACCAGCCTGCTGGTGCGGGATGCCTGTTTCGGAGCGTCGTGCCCGAATTACGCGACGCGCCAGTGGGATCCTGCGGCCCCGCTGGATCGCATCCCGCATCTCTATTTTGTCGATCCCATGGAAGGAGTCGACCGCGACGGCCGGCCCGCGGAGATCGATTTCTTCGTGGACATCACTCAGGTTTTCGCAACCAAGAGCGCCATGCTTGCCTGCCACGCCAGCCAGCGGAGCTGGCTCTTGCGGCAGCACGCCATTGACGACTACCTGGAAAGCCAGGCGCGTTTTTCAGCGCACCGGGGAGCCGAGATCGGCGTCAAGAAGGCCGAGGCGTTTCGCCAGGACCGGCGTCATCCTTACCCTCAGGACAACCTGCTCCTGAAGCTGGTTGGCCAGGATGGTCGCGGCCGGCGCGTGGCGCAGATTGCAGCCGCCCCGGGCGATGCTCAGGGCATGGCGTAATCGATGAGCTTGGCGATGGTACTGCGCAGGTCGCGGCGGTGCACGATTCGGTCAAGGAAGCCGTGTTCCAGAAGAAACTCACTGGTCTGGAAACCCTGGGGCAACTGAACGCGAACAGTCTGCTCGATGACGCGAGGGCCAGCGAAGCCGACCAGCGCCTTCGGTTCCGCAATGACGATATCTCCCAGCGAGGCGAAGCTCGCTGCCACGCCCCCCATCGTAGGATGGGTCAGCACGCTGATGAACAGGCCGCCTGCCGAGCGATAGCGTCCCAGGGCCGTCGAGACTTTGGCCATCTGCATCAGTGAGAAGATCCCCTCGTGCATGCGCGCGCCGCCTCCCGAGCCGGAGACGATGACCAAGGGGAGTTTTTGCCGCTGGGCTTCTTCGACGGCGCGCGTCAGCTTCTCGCCGACGACCGAGCCCATCGAGCCCATGATGAAGTTGCTGTCGGTGACGCCGAAGACGATGCGAATTCCCTTGATGAACCCCTGGCCCACGAGCGCGGCCTCGTTCAGTCCCGTGCGGGCTTGCTCGGCCTTGACGCGTTCGGGATAGGGTTGGCGGTCGTCAAAGCCCAACGGATCGGCCGGCATGAGGTCCGAGAACCAATCTTCGTAGGTGTCGGGATCGAGCAATTGCTTGATGCGCTCGAGGGCCGAGACGGAGAAGTGAAAGTTGCATTCCGGGCAAACTTTATCGTTTTGATCGACCTGCTTGCGAAAGAGCGTGGCGCTGCAACCGTCGCAGCGCATCCAGACCCCTTCCGGAACCCGTTTCGGTTCAAAGTGTCCGTGCCAGGCGCTTGGCGAGCCTCCGCTTCTCTGGGCCATCAGGCTGCTCCTTCACTTGCTCGATCGGGAACATCGAGATCCGGGAGACCGATCGGGACATCCAATGGCTCCGAGATCCGTGCCGCGGTGTGGTCGCTTCGCTTCGTGCGTGCACTGAAAGTCCGGTTCTCGCGGCGGATTGTCAAGAGAAACCGCCTGCTAGCAGGTCCTGGGGAATGTCGATGCGCTCGAAGCCACAGCTGGGCAACTGCTCGTCAAGCTGAGGACGAGGTGCGCGCTTCAGGTAGCAGGAGATCAGGCGAGCCAGTGGCTCACAAACCACCAGGCCAAAGGCTTCGCCTTCATGGTGGCGGCGAACGAGGGGCTTGAACGCCGCCTTGACCCGTTCCAGGGCCGACGAGACTGTCTCGCCCTGGGGTGGGCAAATGGTCCGCGGGTCGTCGATCCACTGGCGGAACAGCTTGGAATTGCGGCGCTTGATCTCCTCGATCTGAAGTCCCTGCCAGAGCCCTTGATCGAGATTCCGTAACTCTTCGATTCGCCGTGGCTTCAGTCCCAGCGCCTTGCCCACGATCTCGGCGGTTCGGACGACGTTCTCGCCCGGGCCACAGTAAAGCGCGGACAGGGGGGACCTCTCCTGGGCCGCGGCCAGCGATTCCGCAAGCCGGGTCACCTCGTCCCGACCTCGCTCGCTCAAAGGGATATCAAGAATCCCTTGGACGCGGTTCTGCTCGTCGTAGAGGGTGGCGCCGGGCCGGATGAGCACGACCTTACCCATCGAAACAGCCATCAACTTCCGGGTACTCCGAAGCCCCGAGGGTCCCGCTCCCTGGCTTGAGAATCGGCACGGCGGGGCTCCGCAGCCGTGGGGTTATCTTCCCAGACGATTCACATTTCGGCAACGTCCTTTCCTTGCCCGGCCTGCACCTCCGCACCAGTATCGAGCTGGCTTTGCTTGACGAAGCCGGTGAGGACAGGAGGGTTGGGTCCGCTTGGCCGACCGATTAAAATCGACCCCCTGCCAACCGGCCTGCGATCGAGGCATTTGCGCGGGCGGCCCAGGGCGGAAAACGGAGCGACCATGCGATTTCTTAAGACGGGATTGGTCCTGGTGATAATGCAGATGACGGTGATCCAGGTTTCGCGCGCGGATGAACCCAGGCCCGCCGACGAAGATGTCAAGTTTGTCGGCTTCTTTCAGGAATATCTCCAACAGCTCTTCCGCCGCCAGCCGCTCTCGGCAACCCGCCTGGGCGAGCACGCGTTTGACGATCAGCTCGACGATCTGACGCCCGAGGCGCGAATGGCCACGCTCCAGTTCAGGCGTCAGATTCTTGCCAAGCTCCCTCGAGAAGTCGACGCAAGCCGGCTCTCGCGTGACGGACTGATCGATTTCCAGATTTTGCGCGATCACCTCGAGCGCGAGATCTGGCTTGAGGAGAACTTCCATCCCTTCGAGGACGACCCGCGTATCTACGGAGATTATGCCTCGGAGAGCATTTACCTGCTGCTGACACAGTCGTCCCTGCCCCGGGCGGTAAACCTCAAGGCTGCCTTGGCCCGCATGGCGAAGATACCGGAAGTACTCAAGCTTGCTCGCAAGACGATCAAGAATCCTCCTCGCGTCAAGGTCGAGACGTCGATCCGCCAGACCGAGGGAGCGATCGCATTCTACACGACCGAGATCTTTCCGCTGGCCGGCGAACCACCAGGCAAGGGAGAGCTGGGCGCCCGGGCAGGTGCGATTGTGGTGGCGCTCAAGGACTACCTGGCCTTTCTCAAGACCGAGGTGCTGCCTCGGTCAACTGATGCCTGGCGCATCGGCCGTGAGCTCTTCGTCAAGAAGCTCGACTTGGAGCTGGACGCGGGTATCTCGGCGGACGAGGTACTCGCTGAGGCTCGCCGCGAAGCGGACCGTGTTGAGCTCGAGATGGGCGTCATCGCCCGCCAGTTATGGGGCATCACGTTCCCCGGCATCCCGCTTCCGCCCGGCGATCTTGAGGGCCGCCGGCAGATGAACCGTCGCGTTCTCGACGCCTTGGGTGCCGATCACGGCACGGCCGAGACGCTGGTCGCCGAGGTGCGAAGCACGGCCGCGGAGGTCAAGGAATTCATCAGAGCCAACAGGATCCTGCCCCTGCCCGAACCCGACCAGTGCCGCATCATCGAGATGCCCGAGTTCATGAGGGGCAACTCGGTGGCATTCCTTAACCCCGCTCCTCCTTTGGACGTCCGGGGATCGAGCGAATTTTCGATCAGCCCTCCGCCGTCCGACTGGAGCAGGGATCGTGTGCTGAGCTTGCTTCGCGAATACAACCGGCCGATGCTCAAGATCCTCACTATCCACGAGGCCTACCCCGGCCACTATGTCCAGCTCGAGTACAGCAACCGCTGCCCCTCGCTCATTCGCAAAGTCCTCGCCTCGGGCGTTTTCGCCGAGGGATGGGCAGTCTACACCGAGCAAATGATGCTCGACCAAGGGTTCGGCCACGGCGACCTGTCGCTGCGGCTACACCAGCTCAAGTTCTATCTCCGGGCCGTCGTCAACGCGATTCTCGATTACCAGATGCACGCCGGCAGGATGACCGATGCCGAGGCCCTCGACTTGCTCATGAACCGGGCCTTTCAGACCGAGGGTGAAGCGGTCGGCAAGATCATTCGAGCGAAACAATCGTCGTGTCAGCTCTCGACCTACTTCGTTGGTCGCATGGCCTTTTGTCGCTTGCGCCGAGACATCAGCCGCGAGCTCGGGGACCGGTTTGACCTGTGCCCTTATCATGAGGCCGTACTGGCGCACGGGACGATCCCAGTGAAGTATCTTCCCGAGGTCGTTCGCCGCACGATGGGGCTGAAACCGGCACCTAGAGGCTCGATCGACACCATGGCACGACCGTGAGCAAGTCCCAGACCGACGATAGCGTGGCTGGTGCTAATCTGATGCCTGAGCTTACGGTTTCTGGAATGGTCTTCGTCCCTGACCTGGGTGGGGCGATGGCGTCGAATCAAGCGTGCCCGCCTCTCCGAATCCGCGTTAGACAGACTCCAGGACGCTCCACGTCTCTCACGCCGGGTGCCACGCTTGCGTCTTCGAAAGCGTGTCCGCCTCTCCGAATCCGCGTTTGGCAGAGCGCGCTCACGCGGACGTGAGCGTGGCACCCGGCGGCCGAGCTCGTTGGCGGAGCAGGGGCCAGGTTTCGCCGGCGCGTTCAGGGCTGGGCCGGCGATGGAGGCGCGGGCGTCTTTCTCCTGCCTTCAATCTGGTCCAGATCCATGGCCGAGAAGAAATCACGCAGTTTGCCCCTGCCTGCTTTGTCGGTCACGTTGTCATCAAGCTTCGCCTCTCGGAGGATCTTGTCGCGGGTCCGGTCGATGACCGGGAAGAGTTCCTCGTAGACCTGCCGCTGACGGGGTGTCGTCGCGGGCGAAAACCGGAGGTTGAAGGTGTGCATGAAGCCCAGCAAATGGCCGACGGTCGTTTTCTCGATCTTGTTAAGCTCGGAAAGAACCTCTTCGATCTGCGGCTTTTCCAGCATCCGCGAGAGTGCCGCGGCCATTTTGATGAAGTTGACGGCCTCCTGGTTCTCAGCGTTGTCTTGCAGCGGATGAGCCGCGAGCTTGTCCTTGAGTCGCGCGATCACCCCGCGCAGTCGGGTGAGATTGGCTGGAGCCACCTGACCGGTCTCGTCGGTTTCCTTGCGGATGGCCTCGACCACTTTTTCAAACTCCTCACGTTCGTCGGCAAACCGGGGCTCGAGCAGGACCGCCGGCCAGTGCGATGCGGCCTTGAGCTGGGCGAGACTGAACGTAATGGCTTCCGGGGAATGGCGGAACGGAATTTCGCGAATCGTTCGAGATGAGATCGGTGTGTCGGCCATCCGCAATGCTGAGGAGTGGATGCGCGGGTCCGAGAGCTGATCGAGGGCAGCATTCAGCGCATCGCCATTCTCGATCTCGTGGGCGGTCGGGTCATCCTGAATCCGCTTCATGAGAGCGTCATAGGCATCGCGGTCCCTGGCGATTGCAGCGTCACGGCGGGCGAAGTAATGACGTGTGGCCTCTTGTTGTGAAAGATAGACGTACTGGTTCCAGCGGATGGCAGTGTCAGTATCGATGGCCCGGGCAACCGCCGTCTGCTCGTTGTAAATACCCTCGCCCATCGCGAAGTAACCAAGTCCCCGCGCGATGTCGCCCTGCCCCGTGCCTGCCCAGCCGCCCCACCCAAACCCGCCATAGCCATAGGGGTAAGAGCCGTAGCCCCACTGAGCATGCGCCTGGCCTGATAAGGCGACAAGCAACAAGAGCATACCGAAAACGAGACCTGACATTCGACGCATTGTTGAGTCCTTCGGAAGTGGATCGTGAATTGACTTCTGCATAGGCGCACGAGGTGGATGGACATTTCTATAAAGCAAATCGCGTTCCATTTCGACCCGTGGACGGCCTGCTCTGATAGACTGGAATGATAATGATGTGGAGAGCAGCTCTCGTATCGAGTGTCGAAAGGCCTGAAATGGCTCTAAGCCGATGACGCTCCGCACAGAGGTACGGACTGAGGGGCCTCGAAGTCTGACGCCAGCCTGGCACGTGTCAGAAATCGTCCAGGGGTGCCAGGCCGATCTCGTCGCTTTGGGTGGCTTGGGGCAGCGGAAGTGACGCCTTCTGCGCTTTTGCCGGATCGCTCGATTCCTTTGAACGACCCTCCCCCGGTGTCTCGCGCTGGTCGACGAGCCGGTAGATCAGAGGGCCGATGGCGACCTCGTCGCCGGGATGAAGTTGTGCCTCTTCCACAAGCTGGCCGTTGACTCGCAATCCGTTGTGACTGCCCAGATCGCGAATCAAGACGCGATCGTAGGCGAGGGCAAGGCAGCAGTGCCGCCGCGAGATCTTGGGCAGATCGAGCCGAAAATCACAGTCGGCATGACGACCTACAAGCAAAACCGGTCGTTTCAGGGGAATCGGCGGACAGGTTCCGTTGTCGGTCGGAATCAACTGGTAACTCATTCCGCGGGACTCTCCGACGACCGTACCCCCGATGTCGGAACCGGTGCCTCGCCGCTGCCATCCTTGTCGCTGCTCATCTGCACGATCACTTGGATCCGGCATTTCTCGGCAACCGCCGATGGCAGAATTTTCCGCACGGCCGCAGCCAGAGCGTTCTCATCCGCCGGAAGTGGGCGTAAGGGCAGGCGATCCGGCGAAAACCCGTCTTGCTCGTGATCGTGATTGCCGGGACGAGATGGTGAGCCCACCAAGAACCCCTGAGAGGACACCGAAGCTCCTACCGGATCGGCCAAGGTCTGATCGTGACCTTGACCATGATCGAATCGATAACGAATGTGGGCTATAGAAAGCTCGTCGCCAGGTTTTAATCGACCCATTTCGACCCGTTGGCCGTTGATGCGTATCCCGTTTGTGCTCCCGAGATCTCGAACCAAAACTTCACCGCTCTCTTGCATCATGCAGCAGTGATGGCGCGAAACCCGTAGAGAGTCCAGTCGTGCATCGCAGGCCGGATGCCGGCCCACGACGACCATGGCACGGTCCAGCAAAATATCCGGACCTTCATCGATGGCCACTAGCCGTGCGGTCATGAAGACTTGTCCCGGGGACGAAACCAGTGACAGTTTCTCTGGTTAGAGTGACTGCACGGTCCCATAGGCATTATAGACCACGAGATTGCCACGATTCAAACGCGAAATCGCCAATCCATCAGGAGAGCGAAGATCGAACGAAACGATGAATGACAAAGATCGAGTCAACTCTCAACCTTCCAGTTCGACGAGCAGGATGGCACTCAGTTCGCCGAAAAAATGGTAACTGGGAAACTTGCAAAGGAGATGCCATGCATGGCTTTCGTGTTGCCACATTCCTTATCAAGTGTCAAAAGCGGAGCTTACGATCGGTTGCAAGGACCAGCCATCATTCTTAAATAGACGCGTGGCAAGCGGTTAGCCACGCATACAGAATCAGCCCCGTACTAGAGAAAACTTGGCACGCATTGCCACCTGCATGAACTGCCAAGCGAGTTGCTCCCAA
>JBKQMU010000247.1:0-14119 GCA_052146555.1 Isosphaeraceae bacterium | reverse complement strand
GAGGGGGCCGAGGCAACTCTGGTACGCGAGTCAACGGCGGCCGGACCCGGCGACAGCCCCGGTCTGCACATTGGTGCGCTTGAGGTCATGCAGGGCCAGGGCTCGCGGTTTCGGCTGGTCAACATCCAAAACTGGGATTCCTCGACCTGGCACTTCAGTCGCGAGCGCGCCATCGTGGGTCGCGACGCAACGATCCAGTGGACTGTCGGCGCGCTGGGCTCGCGGCTGGCCAAGGTCAATCAAGAAGTGGCCCTGTGCGGCGCCGGCGCCAACGCTCAGGTCAATGGCGTCATGTTCACCACAGGCCGCCAGCACCTGGCCTATTTCACACGGCAAGACCACAGGGCGCCGCACACCCAGAGCGACCTGCTCTACAAGGCGGGGCTCAAGAATCGCTCCCGCATTGTCTGGAAAGGCATGATCCGGGTCGAGAAAGACGCCCAGCGTACCGACGCCTACCAGAAGAACGATAACCTGGTTCTTTCGGAAACGGCTCGCGCCGATTCGATCCCCGGCCTGGAGATCGAAGCCAACGACGTCCGCTGCACTCACGGCGCCACGGCTGGCCGGGTCGACGAGGACATGATCTTCTACGCGCAGGCTCGGGCCATCCCGCGCGAGACCGCTGTCCGGCTCATCGTCGAAGGCTTCTTCGCCAACGTCTACGATCGGATCACCCTGGAACCGGTCCAGGAGACCCTTCGTCAGGCCGTGGCCTCGAAATTGGAATCAAGCGGCCAAGACGTCGCCGCAAGACCTGGCTCCCACTCGACTGAATGACCTGATCATTGAGGATACCGCCATGGCAGAAGCTTACGCTCACCCCGAGGTCTTGGTCTCCGCTGACTGGGTCGAGCAACATCTCAGCGATCCTCACGTCCGGATCGTCGAGAGCGACGAAGACCTGCTGCTTTACGACCTGGGGCATATCCCCGGGGCCGTGCGCATCGACTGGCAGGGGGATTTGCAAGACCAGGTTGTCCGCGACTATATCAATGCCGAAAAGTTTGCCGAGCTCTGCTCCCGCAGCGGCATCGCCAGCGACACGACCGTCGTCTTCTACGGCGACAAGTCGAACTGGTGGGCCTGCTATGCTTTCTGGGCCTTCACCCTGTTCGGACACAAGCACTGCAAGGTCTTAAACGGCGGCCGCATGCTCTGGATCGACCAGGGCCGCAAGGTCTCTACCGAGGTGCCCTCGTATCCGGCCACCCGCTACGCCGTCTCAGGCAACAACGAGGCGGCCATTCGCGCCTTTCGCGACGATATCCTGACGCACCTCGGCGCCGGAAAACCGCTCATCGACGTCCGCAGCCCCAAAGAGTTTACCGGCGAGCTGCTGCACATGGAGGAATACCCGCAGGAAGGTTCGCTGCGAGGCGGCCACATCCCAGGCGCCAGGAATGTTCCCTGGGCCAGGGCCGTCAACGAGGACGGAACGTTCAAGTCGGTCAAGGAGCTTCAAGACCTCTACCAGCGCGAGCTGGGACTGGCCCCCTCCGACGACGTCATTGCCTACTGCCGGATTGGCGAGCGCTCGAGCCTCACCTGGTTCGTTTTGACATATCTGCTGGGCTTTTCTCAAGTTCGCAACTATGACGGATCTTGGACCGAGTGGGGGAACCTGGTGCGCGTGCCGATCGCCAGGGGAGCCTAAGGGCAGGACCGCGATGGCAACCATTTGGGACCGGGGATGAGATCACATGCCAGCCGCACTCGACGCGATCATTACCGAGCTTAGCGAGGCGGACCGCCAGGAGCGGATCGAGCTCTTAATCGACTTCGCTAAGAACTTGCCCCCCCTGCCCGACCATCTGGTCGCACTCAAGGACGCCTCACACCGCGTCGAGGAATGCCAGTCGCCGGTTTACCTGTTCGTTGAAATGGTCGGGCCTCGGGTGGACCTCTACGCCGATGCCCCGATCGAGGCGCCGACGGTTCGCGGCTTCATATCTCTTCTTCTGGAAGGGCTCAGCGGCTCGACGGCCGATGAGGTGCTCAAGGTCCCCAGCGATCTGATCGAACGCTGCGGCCTGCCTGAAGTGCTGGGCATGCTCCGCGTCCGGGGCTTAAGCGGGGTGCTGCGGCGGCTCAAGCGTGAGGTCGTTCGCGCTGCGGCCGAGTCGGCGGAAACAACGACCCCAGCCCAGCGTAGGCACTCGCCGTGATTACCGCGTCCGGAGGGGCCGTCAGACCGGTTCTAACCCACGTGTGCCGAGCTCCAACCGCTTCTCTGAGGACGAACGACCGATGCTCCAACCGTTGAAAGTGGCCGATCGCTCCGAGGTTCCTCCCGGCGGCAAGAAGCTCATCGAAATCGACGGACGCCCCATCGCACTCTTCAACGTGGAGGGTGTCTTTTATGCGATCGACGACGTCTGCACTCATGACGGCGGACCGCTCGCCGAAGGGAATCTGGCCGGATGCCAGATCGAGTGCCCGCGCCATGGCGCGCGGTTCGACGTACGTACCGGCAAGCCGCTGTGCATGCCGGCCATCGAGCCTGTGGCCACTCATCAGGTCCTCTTCCAGGGCGACGACATTCTCGTGCTCCTGGAAGACTGAGCGGCCACACCAGCTTGCCCTGCGCAACCCCTCCGTCGGAAAACCTTCGCGACCTCTTCCACCCTCCGCGACCAGCCCACCAGAGCGCTTCTAGGAGACCTTCGCATGATCAACCAAGAGACTCTCGTAACAGCCTTGAAGACCGTCAAGGATCCCGAGCTGAACGTGAACGTGATCGATCTGGGACTCGTTTATTCGATTCAGGTTCACGAAGATCAGGTCGAGGTCGAAATGACCCTGACTTCACCAGCCTGCCCGGTCGGACCCGAGATCATCCGCAACTCGGCCGCCGCTCTCGAAAAAGTCGATGGCGTCACCAAGGCAAACGTTCGGCTCGTCATGTCGCCTCCCTGGTCGCCCGACCGGATGACCGATGAGGCACGCGACCAGCTCGGCTTCTTCTAAGGCATATCATCCGCCCCTCGCATCTCGACCCCACGCGAAAAAAAGCCCCGCGACCATAAATATAAATATTTGCATATAATAATAATTGAACTGCAACCTGCCTCCCGCAAATCTCGCCACAGATAGCCACGTTCGTTTCGAGAACGCTGGTTTTTGATCCCTTGCTCACAACCATCACTGTGTTGCTCGAACTCCACTTCTGAGCGTTGTTATCAGGAACACTGCTTGCTCCTGATGACTTAGCGACGAATTTATGCTAACTTGATCGTCACAGGGCAAGGTACCCTAAGGTGATCGAGCTTAAAAAAACCGCACGCATGATATTCGATATGTCACTCGGCCGGTAGCACTGTCCCTCTCGGCTTGCTCCTCGCTTCCTGGCTGATCCCTCAATCATCCACAAAACGTTTTTTTTCTGGCCGCACAACGGAGGCTCCCGTTCGCGGGATCGAGCGCCGTGGCTCGCAAGAAGACCCCCAAAGTTCGCCTCAACATCAAAGCGTCCCTATCGCGACGGCTGCGCGAGATCCGGCAGGAACTCTTCGGCGACCATGGTGGTCCCGAACTGGCTCGCCGCCTCAATCTGCCCGCGCGTACCTGGTACAACTATGAGACGGGCGTGACGGTTCCCGCCGAGGTGCTTCTCAGCTTTATTGAACAGACCGGCGCGAACCCCTTGTATTTGGTTTCGGGCGAGGGGACCAAGTATCGCCGGTCCAGCGACGAGCGGCTGCTCTCGGAATTAAGTCCCATCGAGCTGATTCGCCGGGGTCTGGAGAAGCTGGAGCGGACCACGACCGAGGTCGTCGTGGTGGCGCCCGAGAGCTTGCCGGCCGAGGTTGCTTCCGAATTCACCGCGGTGAGCCTGTATCCCTTAAGTCAGATCAATCGTCCGCTGCTCGACCCCTCCCAGGTTGAAGGCTACGTCATTTCCTATCGGCAGTGGCTGGCCAACCCCTCCCAGACGATCGGTGTCCGGATGCCCGACGCCGCCATGCACCCGATCCTCCCAGTCGGCTCGATCGTGGCAATCGACCGGTCGATGACCAACCCCGCGCAGCTTCACGGCCGGATCGTCGCCGCCAGTCCCGATGGAGTTCCCGTGATTCGCTGGCTGGAAGTCAGTGGCCGCCACGTCATTCTCCGACCCAACCAGCAAAGCCGGGATTTCCCGCTGGTCCCCGTGGATCTTGAAGACTCGGGCACGGCATTCATCATCGGTCAGGTTGTCTGGTCGTGGAGTCGCTTCAGCGAAGGCTGAGCACTCCTTCGACTCACAGATCGATCCCGCAACGGCATCGCGACGTGCGCGACAAAAGCCGCCGCTGCTTCCGCGGCTTTGTCGTCCATCAGCATGGCGCGCCCTCGATAAAACGGTGCAAGAGCCGGTCGCAGGGCGCAAATAGTGGCGGCTCTCCCCGTAAGAGTGGCGGCTCTCCCTTCGCGCCAGGCTGACTCGAGCGCACGTCTCGATCGAGCCGAGCCAACCAGCGGTTCGCTTCGCGCCTCGTTCATCCTCGCCGCTTTTTCCTTGCCTTCCGCCACGGGGAGAGCGATCGTAAGCGCAAGCTGAACCGCGACGGTCCAAGAGAATAGTCGGGACCGTTTGCCCTCTTCCTTTATTCCCAGGCTAAAGCACCATTCATGGCGCCTCCACGCGTTTCGGCGTTCAAGCCAGAACAACTCTGGCAGCAGGCGCGCGAGCCCTTGTTCTGGCTCGATCAGACCCTTCGTCTCAACTGGGTCAATCACGCCTGGGAAGCGCTCACCGGATGCCCCGCCGCATCGGTTATAGGCCACGTTTGCACCCCGTCCGGTCCTACCGGACCTGGCGGCGAACAGGCCGACCTGGCGGCCTGCTTCGTCCCCCCACCCGAGGCAATCGCCGGCAAGCCCACCGGCTGCCGGACGATCATCGTCCACGCGAGCGGCGAGCGACTCTGGCGAAGGATCGAGTTCTGGCCGTTTCGCGATCGCAACGGTGCGTTGCTCGGATTGCTCGGCCAGGTCCGCGACGCCGCCGAGCCTCCCAGGGAGCCCGACTCGCAGGCCTACCAGTTGCGCGTCCAGCTCATGGAGCTGCGCGAGCGCCTCCGCCAGGCGTTCGGCCTCGAATCGCTGATCGGCACCGGTCCTGCGCACCAGCGTCTCATCGAGCAAGTCCGGCTCGCCGCCGCCAGCACGGTGCCCGTGCTCTTGATCGGCGAGCCTGGAACCGGTAAGCGGTTCGTGGCGCGGACGATTCATGCGCAAAGCCCGCGCCGGGAACGGCCGTTCGTCCTTTTCGACTGCGAGGCACTCCCCGCCGAGGTCCTTGAACGCGAGCTGTTCACACCCAGAATACAGCCGGAGGCTGCCGGCGACGAAACGCATGCCCTGGCGCACGAAGATATGAGCAAGCTGGCACTGGCCGAGGGTTCGAGCCTTTCGATCGGAGACATTCTCGCCCTGCCCCGCGACCTGCAAACCCGGCTCGCCGGCAGCCTGGACGATCGCGTCCGGGTGATCGCCACGACTTCGGGCGATCCCGAAGCCGCGGTCTCGCAAGAGAAGCTCCGGCCCGAACTTCACTGCGCGCTGACGGTCCTGGTGATCCGCCTGCTTCCCTTGCGTGATCGCCGAGGGGACCTGCTGCTCCTGGCACAGCAGTTTCTAGAACGAGCCAACCACCGCACCGGCGCTACCTGCGGAGGGTTCACGCCCCAGGCCCTTTCGGCCTTGGAATCTTATGACTGGCCAGGCAATCTTCGTGAGCTGGGCCGGGTCATCGACACCGCCGTCGCCCAGCTTCAGGCTCAGAAGCAGGCCGAGAACGGTATGCCCTTGATCGATGCTTCTGACTTACCCGCCTCGATCCTCGGCCACTTAGGCGCTGCGTATCTGCCCCCCTCCGCCCCGCGCCCGGTGCAGCCGCTCGATGAGCTGCTTACCGAGATCGAGCGCCGGCTCATCGAAAATGCGCTTGCGCGATCACGTCAGAACAAGTCGCGCGCCGCCGAGCTTCTGGGCATCTCGCGTCCCCGGCTTTACCGCCGAATCAAAGAGCTGAACCTGCCGGATGACGCCGAGGCCGAGCCAGAGGTCGTCCCCGCCGCCGCGGCGCCGACGGAGGGGGTAAGAGACCTCTGACGCTCGGTGTCAGAGCCTCATTAGCCGCCGCGAAAAGATGCTCCGACACCCGAGAAGGCCTAAGAAGACGGGCTGTCCGCAGGGGCCCACAGTATTTGTTCTGCCCGCCGGGTCAAACTCGCCAGTCCACGAGCGTCAGCGGATAGCCGAGCTGCTGGATACGCTGGTAATGGGCCGTGTTGCCGGTCACCAGCTCCAAGCCGTGCATCAGGGCAATGGCGGCGATCATCGGATCGGCCAGGCCGATGGGCTGGCCGGCGCGTTCGAGATCGCCCCAGATACGTCCGGCCATTTCGGCGGCAGGCTGGCCGAATTCCAGCACCTCCTCGCTGCCGACATGGGTGAGCAAGGCGGCGATCTTCTGGGGCCGTTGGACCTTCTGCAAGCCCTTGACCATCTCCATGACGGTGATGACGGAAAGGGTGAGGCGGCCATATGCCTGGCAGTAGGTGCGGGCATTGGCGGTAACGGTGGCGTTGACGGCTCGGAGCACCTCGGAATAGATGTCCGTGTCGAGCAGGGCCTTATTCATCCGGCGTGAGCCTTAGCTTCCGTGTGCGGCGGCTTTCCATGATATCCTGGGTGACCTGGTCGAGCAGATCGGCGTCATCGTGCATGGCTCCGATGGAACCGAGGCCGGGCGTGTTGCTTGGGGCGTGCCTGCGGAGCTGCTCCAGGGCATCGCGGATGACGTCATCCTCGGAGCGATAACGCCCGGCGAGGATCTGGTCATGAACGAACCGCTCCAGCTCGGGGGGTAAATGTATGGTCATGATATAGTTTCTCCTTTGTTTCCAAGCTTACCACGGCATCGCGGCGTTGTCGAGCCATGCGTCCGACCGCTCCCTCGGGGTCAGACCGAATCCTTCGGGGTCAGACCGCCCCGCGCCCGGTGCAGCCGCTCGATGAGCTGTTGACCGAGATCGAGCGCCGGCTCATCGAAAATGCGCTTGCGCGATCACGTCAGAACAAGTCGCGCGCCGCCGAGCTTCTGAGCATCTCGCGTCCTCGCCTCTACCGCCGAATCAAAGAGCTGAACCTGCCGGATGACGCCGAGGCCGAGCCGGAAATCGTCCCCGCCACCGCGGCGCCGACGGAGGGGTTAAGAGAACTCTGACACTCGGTGTCAGAGCCTCATTAGCCGCCGCGGAAAGATGCTCTGACAGCGGAAAAGGCCTAAGAACACAGGCTGTCCCCCGAGGCCCGTTACCCCGGTGGCCCGCTGAGTTCTGATCGCTCGTGGGACGGCCTATTCCGCCCGTTTCCCCATTCATCCCCAGCGACGGCGGCCTTGCCCATCCGAGTGCAAGGTCGGCGCCACATTGGTCGTTTCGAGGCCTGCTCGACGTTCACGCGTGTTACGGCCTATCGGCTCGCTGCATCGCCAAAGCGATGCCTCTTTCTCGAAGGCTCCGACGGTTTCGTTACCTCCACCGCCGCTCCGATAGCTACCGGCTGGAGCGACCCAGTTGCCGGGTGGGACTTGCACCCACTGAAGATCAACGCCTTACCACGGCGCACACTCGGTCTGACCCCGGGGCCCAGACCCCGGGGCCCACGTCAAATTCTCGGTTTTTTCGTTGACATCGGTTGCGCGGGGATATATTTTTGGTATTGAGATCTACCGAATCGGGATGACTGAACGTGCGGATACGCTTCGACATTCACCAATCGGAGTTCCATCCAATGCCGACGACAACAATAAACTTGACGGATCAGCACAAAGCACTGATGACTGGGGCGATCCAGGAACTACGCCAGAAGCGGGCTACAATCGCACGCGCCGGTTTTGGCGGAGGGATTCGACCGATCCAAGCCACGGACAAACCCACACCGGCCGCCGCGAAATTTACGCAACTGCAGGAGTTGTGGAACCCAATTCTTGAACAGGTTTACGCCCCCGCCGGGGCAGTGACACCACAAAGGGCTTTTGGACAGCCCCTTGCCAGTCCTGTTCCATCCAATAAACCGCCGCCGCCACCAGCCCCGCTTCCGCCGCAGTTGGGTCCGTTTATTTGGAATCCTATTACATTCAGTGGCTTTGAAACCACAGGCCAAGCTCAGCTGACCTTGTACCAGAATGGAGGGTTCAATTTCAACGGCAGCTTCAATGACCCGTCCGCGTGGGACTACGACGATTCCCTTGCATGGGGCGTCGTGAGCAAGAGCGGCGTGCTATATACCTTCAGTCACACCGGAAGCATGCACGGCTGGTCTGATCGATGGATCGAGGGCGGTTCGGATACAGACAGCTGGAGCAATACGGGCACAAACGTGGCGATCCAAGGAGGGTGGGCCGATCTTTGCGCAGGCTATCATTGGCAAGCGGAGGCTGGGATTAATTTTGATATTGGTGGTTTGGAAAACCTCCTGAAAGGGGTCATCGCAGCGGTGCAAGCTGTCATTCAAGTCGTCGCCGTGGTGGCCTAAGCGGGGTTCAGGGGACACCATACACAACTCCCAAGAATTACGTATGGTGTCCGAGGAGACTCATCGCTGATCTCCACCAGTGTACGGATGGTCCATTCTCGGTGACCTTCCGATGGAAAGCGCCCGGAACACGGAACAGGAAGAGGACAGGCAATGTAATGGTCGCTCCGTTTCCCTCTCGTTAATGAATGCCCATATATCGATGCCTCGGACACGCTGTTGGCGGTGGCCGTGTGGCCTTCGGACGGGGGGGACGGAGGGGCAGGCAATGTGACGAGCGACCATCCGGACTGGCGCGGGAATGTGATGGGCGACCATCCGGACTCGAACCCCCGGATCCGTCCCGGCTGTGTGGTCGGATGCCCTCGGCACTCTTTTTCGCTACACAAGCGGGAAGAGACGTTGGCGGCGGTGTCGGTCTGCTTCGGTGCGGGCGTGGAGGGACACGGCAACATGTGATGGGATGCCAATGGAAAAATGGAAGAATCAGCTAGCCCGCCGGGCGTTACGCCACGGGGCAGCCGGAGAGGTTTGGCAGCCGGTGGCGGCCTAAACGCCGGGCGACCTCGCGCAAGCGCTGGCGTGTGCTCACGAAGAAGCGGCCGAAGAGCCGGCCCTTGATCAGCTTTCCCAGCCGGGCTCGCCAGTTCTCCGTATTGCTGCCGAGACGTTCAAAAATCCCGGCCAGCTCACGCGAAATCCAGGCTTTGCCCTCGCGGCAGAGTCGGCCGGTGTAGTCGACCAGCAGCAGGTAATTGCCCAGCGAGAAACCCTTGCTCCTCCGCGGTCAGACCGAGTTCTTAGTTTTTTATTCCCGGGGCTGGTCTCGCCTGGTTCAATGGGACCATGGCACGCAGGCTTCGAATTCAGTACGTTGATGCAATTTACCACGTCATGGCGCGCGGCAACGCCGGTCAGGACATCCTTGTCGACGACGCAGATCGGCAGCGGCTCGTCGGTGGACTGGAAATGGCGGTTCGACGATCGGGTTGGGTGCTTTGCGGCTTTGTCTTAAATTCAGTGTCTTAGATCCCTGGATGCTTAGAAATAGCGCTCCGACACCTGAGAATGTGAGGCCTGGCCGAAGAGATCGCTCGGCCTCAGACGTTCCGGGCCCGTTCCAGCCGTGCCATAAACTCGGCGTGCTCGGGCGAGCTCAGCCCTGCCTGGAGCACTTCCTTGACGGTCATCTTCTGGCCAAGAACTAGCGCGTCCGCAGCGAGCCAGAGGCCGGGAAAGACCGTGCTTCGGAGGATGCCATCGGCCGCGGCCATCGTCTCGAATCGACCCTCGCGGTTCACGAACCAGTCGATCTCGCGGTCAAGGACTCGCCAGACGAGGTATTCGCAGACGCCGCTGCGCCGGTAGACGTCGAGCTTTCTTCCCAGGTCATGGCTGGCACTGCTGGAGGCAATTTCCACGACCAGCTCGGGCGCTCCTTCAATGAAATCGTCGTCGCTGATTCGGACCTTTCCACCCCACTCAGGCCGGATCATGAGGTAGGCGTCCGGCTGGGGCTCATTATCGAGGTCCAGGCGAATGCTGCCGTTGTCTCCCGCCTCGACGCCAGGAGTTTCCGTTTCATAGTTCGCCAGCCAGGAAACAAGACGGGTATGGGGATGGCTATGCTGTCCGTGCCGGACCGGCGAAGGCATATAGACTTCTCCTTCAATCAGCTCGGCTTTCTTCAGGGTGGACATAGCATCATATCTTCGTTCGAATTCGGCACGGGTCAAACGATCGCCGTTCTCCAAGGGCGCAGCCGCAGCGCCAGCCGGTGGAACCTTGCTCGTTTCGGTGGGCTTGGGACGGGGCACGGAAACACTCATGGGAATGGCCTCCCCTCATCGACTCGCTCGAGCAACCTGACTTGTGTATCGTAGACGGTGCCGTTCCAGCTCGGCAAGCTCGGGACCGCGGCGCCCGCCTCTCGCGCAGTCCGTCGGTGCCAGGCTCGTCGCGCCGCCCTCGGGATGCCATAAGATAGAGAAGGCTCAGCCGCGACTGCCCTTCTCAGACCCGGTCGGTTCTGCTACGTTTCGCACGTGATCGGTAGGATGCCGAAAGTGTTTTCGATGAAAGCAGACCGGGAGCGGCTTCTCGGAGCCAGTCTTGGCCATCGCTCAGTCAAGCAAGGAAGCGAGACGCGATCATGCGGATCTTCATCTCGGCCGGAGAGCCCAGCGGCGACCTGCACGGAGCGAACCTGATCGAGGCGATCCGCGAGCGAGTACCGGACGTCGAGTTCGTCGGCTTCGGCGGGCCCAGGATGACCGAAGCCGGCGCCACGCTGCTGTATCCGCTGGTTAACCTCGCGGTCATGTGGTTCGTGAACGTGATCCTCAACATCATCACGTTCATCCGCCTGATCTTCCGTGCGGATCATTACTTTCGGACCGCCCGGCCGGACGCCGTGATCCTCATCGATTACCCCGGCTTGCACTGGCGGATCGCCCAGCGAGCGAAGAAACGGGGAATCCCGGTCTTCTACTACGTTCCACCGCAGATATGGGCCTGGGCCGGTTGGCGAGTGAAAAACGTTCAGAAGTTCGTCGACCTGGTGCTCTGCAGCCTGCCGTTCGAGCCTGATTGGTATCGCGCCCGCGGCGTCCATCATGTCGAGTATGTCGGCCATCCCTATTTTGATGAGCTCACCGAGCGCGAGCTCGACAACGCGTTTCTTGACCGGATCAGCGCAGAGGCACAGCGTGGGCCGCTGGTGGCGATCTTGCCGGGCTCGCGAACCCAGGAGCTGACCCGAAACCTGCCCATCATGGTCCGCGCCGCGGCCAAGCTGGCAGCCCTGCGGCCGGCGTCGCGGTTTGCCGTCGCCTGCCTGCACGATCAGCATCGCGCTCTTGCCGAGCAGATCATCAAAGATTACGCCGCGGCTGAGAACGCACCTCCCGTTCCCGCGATCGAAGTCTACGCCGCACGCACGCCGGAGCTCATCCGGCTTGCTGAGATCGCCTGGGCTGTCTCCGGATCGGTCAGCCTGGAATTGATGATGGAAGCGCTGCCGACGGTGATCCTGTACAAGCTGAACCGGTTCGACCTCTGGATCGCTCGTCCGTTCATCAAGGCCAAGTTCATCACACTGGTGAACCTGCTGGCCGACGCTGAGATCATGCCCGAATACTTGACCGTCCGTGACGTCTCCGAGGAACTGATGCGCTGGGCCGCGACCTGGCTCGGCGACCCTATCGCTCGCGCCCAAACCACGGCCAACCTGGCCGCTCTGCGGCATCAGGTTGCACAGCCCGGCGCCTCCCGGCGCGCGGCACAACGAATCGTGCAGTGGCTGAACGAGCACTCGGGTAATGTGCCCGCTGAAAGCAGCAGCGGTACCGGTTCGGCCTATCGCGGCCCGCACGAGAGCGTCGCGTCGCCCAGCCGTGGGTCGGTCTCGAACTGATTTTCAAGGAACCCTCGGACATCACGATCACGGTCGGCAGATTACAGGTCGTGCAGGCATTCGGACATCTTCCGGACGCGCGTGAGGAGCTGTTCGAAGCTCGGGAAGTCGAGCGATTGGGCGCCGTCGGAGAGAGCTCGGTCGGGATCGGGATGCACCTCGATCAACAGTCCATGGGCGCCTGCGGCGAGTGCGGCCAGGGCCATGGGAGGGACATACTCGCGCTTGCCTGTCCCGTGACTGGGGTCGACGACGATCGGGAGGTGTGAAAGCTTCTTGACTGGCGGAATCACGGATAGATCCAGCGTGTTGCGGCTGTGGTCGGAAAAGGTGCGCACACCACGCTCGCAGAGGATGACCTCGTAGTTTCCGCCGGCGAGAATGTACTCGGCCGACATCAGCCATTCCTCGAGCGTCGCGGCCATTCCTCGCTTCAGCAAGACCGGCCTGCGCGCTTTCGACACCCGGCGCAAGAGGCTGTAGTTTTGCATGTTCCGGGTGCCGATCTGGATGATGTCGGCGGCCTCCTCGACGGCGTCGGCGGTGTCGGTGTCCATGAGCTCGGTGACGATGCCAATACCGGTCTTCTGGCGCACCCGCTTGAGAATCTCCAGCCCCTCCAAACCCAGTCCCTGAAACGAGTAAGGGCTCGTTCGCGGCTTAAATGCGCCGGCCCGCAGGAAGCCGATGCCCCGCTCCAAGAGCCACTCGGCCGTACGCATGACCATCGACTCGTTCTCGACCGAGCACGGGCCGGCGATGATCGTGAAGCCGGAGCCGCCAAAGCTGCCCTCGGGCAAGCGAATCTCGGTGTCGTGCCGGTGCATCTCGCGACTGGCGAGCTTGTAAGGCTTGGTGACCCGGATGAGCTCGAAGACGCCAGGAAGCACCTCGAGTGCCCGCGGATCGACGGCGCCGGTGTTGCCTGTGATCCCGATTGCCGTCCGGGTCGGCCCAGGCATCGCGTGCGGGGTGAGGCCCATCCCGACGATCGTCTCAAGGACCTGGTCGATCTGGCCGGGTGTGGCATGGCTATGCATCACGACGAGCATCGGCGTCCTCGCCCGGGATCCCGGACTGAGCCTCGAGGGCCATTCTAAGGTAAGATCGCGGCTCAACTTCCGTCAAACCCAGCGATTCGGCCAGGGCCAGCACCGCGGCCTGCGCCGCGGGTAGGTCCGCCTGGGTTGCGGCGATCGCTTCGATTTCGGCAAAGACGCCCAGGCCTTCGGCTGTATCCAGCGCAATTTCGAGCTCGGACCCATGAAAGGTCAGGTGAAAGGTTTCACGCCGCTTCCGAATGGGGGCGACGGGCCGGAAGCCCAGCAGTTCGAGTAATTCGAGAAGCTGGCTGAACGGTTTGTCACCCGTTTCGAAGGCGATCTCGATCTCGCGCCGGGTCTTCGTCGGCCCGGCGTGCCGGGGACCTTTGTAGGTAATCCGGTTCTCGTTGCCCAGCCTGCGGATGCGCAATGCCTCGCCGGTCGCGGCAAAATCGCGCGCGGGGTGATTGAGATAGAGGTCTTCCTGGTCCGAAGACGCGCCCGGCACGGCTCCAAGCTCGTGTAAAGACCGGGCCAGATGGTCGTGATCGACCGACCGGTACTTGACTTCCACTTCGTAGCTCATGAGTTGCATCCTATGTTTCCTGTTGAATTGCGTCAAAGGCGGGGGACCGGCCGCCGCATTGCTGATTCCGCAGAATATTCCGCCGGGGCGGCGAATACACGTCAAGTACGGGGGCTGAATGACCCCGCGAGCCTGACGATCAGGTAAGATGCGAGAGGCTGTACCACTGCACGGGATGTTCCGTTTCGAGCAGTCCTCACGCGCTTGTTCACCTAAGGAGCCAAGTCGTGGGATCGCCACTATTTGAGGATGTGGCAATGTTCGTCCGCTGGATGGATTGGTCGGGAACCGGGTTTGCCATGGCGGAATTGCCTGACCTTCCCAGCAGTCTTTTCTGGCTGGTGGGACTGGTAGCGGGCGTCATTGTCTTCTGCGAGCTTGCGGGTCTGCGTTACATCGCCAACAGCAAGGTAGGCGTTGTCGAAAAGCTCTGGTCGATCAAAGGTTCCGTCCCCCAGGGGCGGATCATCGCACTGAGCGGCGAGGCCGGCTTTCAGGCCGAGGTGCTGCGCGGTGGTCTCCATTTTGGCCTCTGGCGCTGGCAGT
>JBKQMU010000246.1:0-3633 GCA_052146555.1 Isosphaeraceae bacterium | reverse complement strand
CCCGTGCAGGTTCAACTCCTGTCTTCGGCATTATGAGGAAAGGACTTACGTCGAGGAGGCGTAAGTCCTTTTTTTACGCGCTCCCCGAAAATGGGAGCAAATTGGGAACAGTCTTGCGTCCACGTTGGGTTCTCGTTGCGATAGACCGAGGAGGCTTCGCAATGGGCTGGGTCGAACAACGCGGGAAGAAGTACAGGCTGTCCTTCCGCTATGGCGGCAAGATGTTCCGGCATTCGCTCGGAGTCGAAAGCCAGAAGGAGGCCGACGAGAGCCTTGCGCTGGTCGAGCGCAACCTTCGGCTCCTGGAGGAGGGTATCCTCGAATTGCCGCGAGGGGCCGACCTGCCCCTGTTCCTGCTCTCCGGCGGCAAGCTCACGGCCAAGCCCGAGATCGCCGACGTGGTGACCCTAGGCGGCCTCGTCAGCCTCTACATGGGAGCGCACGCGGGAGCACAGGAAAATAACACGATCTACACCGCACGCATCCACGCAAACCATCTGAAGACGACGCTCGGCGATGACTTCGCCGTCCAGAACCTGGCTGCGTCCGATCTGCAGATGCACGTCGAGCGACGAGCCAGGGCGAAGGGACGCGGCGGCAAGCCGCTCAGCCCCACCACCATCAAGAAGGAGATCGCCAGCTTCTCGGGCATCTGGTCCTGGGCGGTGCGGATGGGGTATCTGAGCGGCGCGTTCCCGAACAAGGGCCTGCTCTACCCGAAGACAACCGAAAAGCCGCCGTTTCAAACGCGGGCCGAGATCGAGAAGCAGATCTCGCGTGGCGGGTTGACCGAGGAGGAGAAGCGCGAACTCTGGAACAGCCTCAGGCCTCCTGATCTGCGGGATTTTGACGTGGAGCCGAGTTTGAGGTTTGAGCTTCGCCGGCGAGCGAATAGACAAGTTGCAGGCTGGTGCCGGGATAGGTGAACTCGGCCCCGTTGAGATGGTCCAGCAAATGAGCGATTGCTCGGTTGGACCGCGGGTTCGACATGGGATGAACATGCACTCGCAGTACCTGCTGCTCCACATCAGGCAGCATGTCGGCCTCAGAGCGAAACAGATCGCGTAGCAGGCTGCGGGCATCGTCAGTCCGGGCCAGCGACTCGCGTACGATTGAAGCCATCGCCGTCTCGGCGCGGTAGGCGATCATCTTCACGGTGTCGACCAACTGCTTACGGCTGGGGGCCAAGCGCTGGAACTTTTCAGCCTCGGGCAATTGGTCCCACGCGAGGTGGCTGGGCGTTGTTTTCAACTGGCTGTTGATCGCCGCCATTTCGTGTTCCAACTGCTCGATCGCTTCCACCAATTCCGCTTTCTGCTTTTCCCATTTGGCCCGCGCGGCCTCGTCGGATTCGGGGTGCAATGTCAACGCGGCAAAGCGGGCTTGGCGATGGGTTAGCGCGGACTTGAGCGAGCGTTTCTGGCGGTCCAGTTCTCGCCACGTGGGGTTGACCACGGGCCGCTTGGTCTCAGGAATCTGCTCCGTGCGATACTCGTTAAGCAGGTCAATGGCAAAGTGTTCCATCATGTAGCCGAAGAAGTTTTCCTGGGACCATCGGCTGAACAGACCAGCCGCGTCCCGCACCGCCGATCCGCCAAAAGCCGTGCTGATCAGGCTGACCTGATGCCCACTGGTGGTCAGCTTGCGGACCTCCCGCACCCACAGTCCGCTCTTGCGGTCTCCGATCCAACTCCCCCGCTCGGCAAGTTGGAGCGAGACCTGCTCGCCGCCGGGCAACGTCGTTTCGATGTCCGCGAACTCGGCAGCCGGCCAATCATCCTTGGGATACTTGTGGTAGGTGATACAGGCGATGCGGTGGGTCTGCCACATCTCCTTGAAGAACTCCGGGCTGTACCCTTCGCGGTCGAACAGGATTACAAAGCGTGCGCGATAGCGATCGGCCGCGAGTTCCTCCGCGGTCGGCTGGCCGGGGACATCCTTCAGGAGACGGGGCACGATGTCGCTGCCCAAGGCCTCCAGCAGACCGTGGTCGATCGGCCGTTCGACGGCGAAGAACGGCTGGCCCAGAACGTCGTTGACCCAGTAGTCAGTGGTCCCCCGCAGGCACAATCGCTGTCGTGAGACATAGCGTTTGGGGAGTGCGGTCTGGCTGCCATGATAGAGGCGAACGTGCCCGTCCACATAGAGGGCGCCGGCCAGTTCCGGCGCGGCCTCCAGCCAGTCTTGGGACAGCAGCCCAGCCCATTTATCCGGGCCGTCGTCGATGCTCAGGGCGGCTAGCTTGCGTCGCAGACAACGGACTTCGGGAACGCGGTCCAGCCCTGACAGCTTGCCCAACTCGCCCGGGGGCTGGTACTGCAACTGCTCAACGGCCTTGATGCGACACAGCGCCATGTGCGCCAACAGGACAATCACGTGCAGTGTGCTGTAATAGCCGCGCAACTGAGCGAGGCAATCGTGGATGTGTCGAAACAGGCCATTCTCCGCCAGGGCCGGCAAGGCGCAGAGCACGCCGCCAAAGGAGATGTCGCGGCAGCTTTCAAAACGAGTCGGAGCCCCGTCCAGAAGACCAAATGCCGCCAGGACACGTTCGTCCGGCCGGGTGCACGCCGTACCCATTTCCGCCGCGGCATCGGCGATAGCCCGCATGGACTTGTCGGTGGTGGTGGACGGCTGCGGAGCGGGAGATTTTTCGGATGCTGGCTTCTGGCGCCCCAGTGGACCGGGCTCAGTCAGTCGTCCCTGCTGGATCGCCTTGCGGAGCGTGTCGAGCTTGAGGTTCAGTCGCTCGGCGACTTCTCCTCGGCTCCAACCAATCCCCAGAAACTGTTGGGCTTGAGCCCTGACCTCCGGCGTCATCACCGAGGCACGGCGCGGCGCACGCGGCGTGTAGAACGCTTTCACGCCCCCGGCGCGATACGTGTTGACGCTACGAATGACGCTGTTCTTGGAGACACCGAAGGCCCGCACGATATCCACCTGGCGGCACGCGCCCTGGCAGATCAGTTGGGCCGTAAACATCCGAAAAGAGTGGGCGTCGCTCTGGGCGTGATGAAACACCGGCTGAGCGCCGCAGAAGTAGATCCATTGATCATTTTCGCGCCCGACACTGATCAAGTCGCTGATGCGGGTGGCACCGTCGGCGATGAGCGGCAATAATGCTTGGGGAATGGTACCTTCCTCCTGGTGAGTGCCAGGTGATCTGGACAATCACGGAAGGTACCGTTTCCATTTCCCACCACGCTATTCATCCCCTTCCGACGAGGATTCCCCAAACCCCGTTTCCGCAAGCAGATAAGTCCAACAGCCCTCGACCCACCCCGGTCCCCAGATCAGGAGGTCTGAGGCTCGTTTTTTCGATAGGGGCAATCGAAATCGCGCTGAGGATTGTCGAGCGCCGATCAATCAAACCAAGAACCGACGTTCGGCATCCGGGTGGGATTTCTGGGAATGAGTGCAATAGCCCGGCTGAATCGAATTCGATAAACTCGATAGAGTTACAGAGGTCTAAGGCTCAAGTCGGCTGCGGATCGGGTCGATTCCCGCATATTGAAGTCCTCTCCACAGGAAGAGCACCCTCAATGACCGTCTCGGCAAAGTGTTATTACGCTCTTCGTGCGGTGTACGCCTTGGCGGAGTACAAGGGACGAGCACCAATGAAGGCCAACGAGA
>JBKQMU010000245.1:0-19823 GCA_052146555.1 Isosphaeraceae bacterium | reverse complement strand
GCGCCGTCCTCCCGGACGCGAGGCTTACCCGGGCGACATCTTCTACGCCCACTCGCGGCTCCTGGAGCGGTCGGCCAAGCTCGCCAACCGCTACGTGATCGTGCCCAGCTCGGCTGCGCCCGAGTCGATTACCGACGCCTCCAGCGTCAACGGCAAGGTCTACGTCGGCGTTCCCGGGGCCGAGGAAGCCAGCCACGAGCTGAAGCATAGTTATCCTGAGGGGCACAAGGTGGCCAAGACGGCCGTCTCGGGCGGATCGCTGACGGCCCTGCCGATCATCGAAACGCTGGAAGGCGAGGTCTCGGCGTATATCCCGACCAACGTGATCTCGATCACCGACGGCCAGATCTACCTTCAGCCCGATCTCTTCTTCGCGGGCGTCCGGCCGGCGATCGACGTGGGCATCAGCGTCTCGCGGGTCGGCGGCAAGGCGCAGATCCCGGCGATGAAGAAGGTGGCCGGCGGTCTGCGGCTGGACCTGGCGTCTTTCCGCGAGCTGGAGGCCTTTTCCCAGCTTGGGACCGAGCTGGACAGGGCCACGCAGATGCAGCTCGATCGCGGTCACCGGATGGTCGAACTGCTCAAGCAGCCGCAATACCAGCCGATGTCGGCGATCGACCAGGTCATGAGCATCTTCGCGGGCAGCGAAGGGTTCCTCGACGACATCCCGGTGCGCGACGTGCCCAAGTTCGAGAAGGCGTTCCTGGCCTTCATTCGCGACGTCAAGCCGGAGGTCCGCGCTGCGCTGGATCGCGAGAAGAAGATGACCGAGGCGATTGCCAAGGACCTGAAGGCCGCGCTCCAGGAATTCAAGGCCAAACATTTTCACGCTTCGTCGGCTACGACCCGACCGGTCGCGGCCGCCGCAAGTTAAAAGCGCCCGGATTCCGCGGTCTCTCCGGCCCGGGTCGCCGGGCCGGCAGCCTCGAAGGGCGCGGCGGAAGGGCAGTCAAGCACCGAGGACTTTTCAAGCACGCGGAAGAGGATTTTTCATGGGCAAGGCCCGAGCGATCGTCAAGCGCCGCCAGGCGGTCCAGAACATCCGCAAGATCACCCGGACAATGGAGCTGATCGCCACGGCCAAATTCAAGAAGGCGCTCGACCGCGCCACCGAGGCCGAGGCATACACCCGCAAAATCGCCGAGTTGGTTGCCGACCTAGGCGAGACGGCGCAGACGGTCACGCATCCCTTGCTGGAGCGCCGGGACCCGGTGAAACGGGCTTTGATCCTGGTGCTCACGAGCAACCGGGGCTTAGCCGGCGGCTACAACGGCAATATCTTGCGGCTGGCCCACCGCTCCGTTGTCGATTTCCAGACTCAAAGCATCCCGGTGACCATTGAGGTTTCCGGCAAGCGGGGAATCAATTACCTCAAGTACCGCAAGATCCCCATTGAGGCGGCATACACGCAGTTTGAAGATCGACCGCAATTTCACGAGGTCGAGAAGATCGCAGACCGTTACATCGCGATGTACAAGGCCGGCCAGATCGACCGCCTGGACGTGGTCTACACCCAGTTTATCAGCTCGGCCCGTCAGCCGGCGACCGTGACGACGCTCTTGCCGATTGTGACTGCTGACATCGGCGCCTTGGGAACGTCGGTGCGGCAGGCCAAGGCGGGTGCCGGTGCAAGGACGCCGTCTGCGCGACCCGAGGGGCAACGGGTGCCCTACGAGTTCCTGCCCGATGCGCAGGGAATTCTCGAGGAGATCGTCCCGGTCTCGTTCAAGGTCCTGCTGTTCAAGTGTTTCCTGGACGCGGCCGTCAGCGAGCAAATCGCCCGGATGGTGGCGATGCGTGGGGCGACGCAGAACGCTGACGACCTGGTCAAGTCGCTGACCCGGCAGTACAACCGGGCCCGGCAGTCGCAGATTACGCGTGAGCTTGCCGACATCGTGGGCGCGGCCGCGGCTCTGTCATAAGCCCTGGCCCAATCTGTTTTTGCAGTCCCGCCCTTGGCTTTTCCGGCGCGTCAGCCGCGGGAGCAAGGCGGTTTTCAGGACCCAGTCAAGACCACCCCGGCACGACCCAGCACTCGACCCCGAGGGATTCCCGCAATATGGCCACCGCAACAGCAAATGGACGGATTGCCCAGGTGATCGGCTCGACCTTTGACGCCGAGTTCGAGGAAGGCCACCTTCCCAAGATTTACAACGCTCTGTCGATCGAGGTTCAGGACAAGGGTGTCGATATTCACCTCACCGGCGAGGTGCAGCAGCACTTAGGCGGCAACCGGGTGCGCTGCGTGGCCCTGGGGTCGACCGACGGACTCGTCCGGGGCATGTCGGTCGTCGACCAGGGCGGGCCGGTGAGCGTCCCGGTCGGCAAGGAAACGCTGGGGCGTGTTTTCAACCTGCTGGGCGATCCGATCGACGGCCGGGGAACGGTCACTGCCAACGAGCGGTGGCCGATCCATCGTGATCCCCCCACGTTCGATTCGCTCTCGCCCAAGACCGAGCAATTCGAGACCGGTATCAAGGTCATCGATCTCTTGACCCCGTTTGTGCGCGGCGGCAAGATCGGCCTCTTTGGCGGTGCCGGGCTGGGCAAGACGGTCATCCTCACCGAACTGATCGCGCGCATTGCCTCAGTGCACAGCGGTTACTCGGTCTTTGCCGGAGTCGGCGAACGGACTCGCGAGGGCAACGACCTCTGGCTGGAAATGCAGGAAGCCAAGATCGGCAGCACCGGCAAGTCGGTCATCGACAGCACCGTCATGTGCTTCGGTCAGATGAACGAGCCCCCCGGCGCCCGGCTTCGCGTCGCACTCTCGGCACTGACCATGGCCGAATGGTTTCGCGACGCCACCGGGGCCGACACCCTGCTGTTCATCGACAACATCTTCCGCTTCAGCCAGGCCGGTTCCGAGGTCTCCGCTCTCTTGGGCCGCATGCCCTCGAACGTGGGTTACCAGCCCACTCTGGCCACCGAGATGGGGGCGCTGCAGGAGCGCATCACCTCGACCAAAAAAGGCGCCATCACCTCGGTGCAGGCCGTCTACGTTCCCGCCGACGACCTCACCGACCCGGCCCCGGCCACGACCTTCGGCTTCCTTGATGCCTTCATCGTGCTGGCCCGGTCGATCTCCGAGAAGGGCATCTACCCGGCCATCGATCCGCTGGGTTCGAGCTCCCGCATCCTCGATCCGCAGTATGTGGGCCAGGAACATTACGATGTTGCCCGGCGGGTGCAGGCGATCCTTCAGCGCTACAAGGAGCTGCGTGATATCATCGCGATCCTGGGCGTGGACGAATTGTCCGAAGATGACAAGCTGATCGTTCACCGCGCCCGCCGGATCGAGCGGTTCTTGTCCCAGCCGTTCTTCGTCGCCGAGGTCTTCATCAACAAGCCTGGGCAGTATACCAAGCTGGCTGATACCATCCGCAGCTTCAAGGAAATCTGCGACGGCAAGTGGGACCATCTGCCCGAGGGCGCCTTCATGTATGTCGGCTCGATCGAAGGTGCGGAGGAGCAGGCCAAGAAGATGGGCGCGATCTAAGTGCCGGCACGCCCGAAGCACACGGCGTGAAGCCAGGTTTCCAGCGAGGCAATCGGCCGGGGAGAATTAGTCCGGATGTCCACTCATCCTGAATCCGCAGGCGAAGATCGACGCAGTAGCTCGGGGCACAAGAAGCTCCAGTGCGTGGTCGTGACGCCGGAGAAGACGCTTTTCGACCATACCGTCGACTTTGTCTCCTTGCCTCTCTTCGACGGGGAGCTGGGCGTCTTGCCCGGCCGCTCGCCCTTGATCGGCCGGCTAGGCTATGGCGAGCTGCGCACCCGAACGGACGACACGGTGGCCCGGTACTACGTCGACGGTGGGTTCGCCCAGATCCGCGACAACGTGGTCACCGTTTTGACGAACCGCGCCCTCACGGCGGAGACCATCGACCCCGCGGCGGCGGCGGGCGAGCTTGAAACGGCCCAGGACAAGCGGGCTCTTAGCGACCAGGAGTTCGCCGACAAGCAGAGGTCCCTCGCTCGTTCCCGCGCCATGCTTCGCGTCGGCCAGAGGAAATGATCCGCGTCGAGGATGTCGCGGTCACTGACCGCCCCAGCAGAATCTCTCCTGGGGATTCACCGAGAGCAAACTGCTCACGCGAGAGACCGCGACATTGCGCCAAAGAACGATGGTCCGCGATAGAGTGAGACCGTCTGCCACGACTCGTGCCGCCACGTGTGGTGGTTGACGATCACATCGCTTGCCTCCAGGATGACCTCGAGGAAACCCGGCGGGCGATGGCCGGTCGAATCCCGCAAGAGCGGAGCGCCTGCGTTCAAGCATAGCTGGTTGGGAATCTCCGCGGGGGCAAATGCCCAGGCCGCGTGCACGTGCCCGCAACAGTAAAGATGTGGTCCGATCTCCGCCAGCCAGCGAGTCAGCGGCCGGGAATCAATCAGATTCTTCTTCGCCAGGTCGCGACGATAGGGCGGCGGTGCGTCCAGGGGATAGTGGCAGGCCACGATCAAGCGCTTGATCTGTGCCCCGGACTTGGCCAGAAGTTCCTTGGCTCTTGCAAGTTGCGTCTCTGGCAGCTGGCCGCGAGCCGTCAAGCTGGCGCGGGTCGGGTCTAGACCCAGGATGGCCGTCTGGGCATCCAGAAAGCGAAGCCAGGGGTAAGAGGAAGCCGGTGAGAAGTCGCCGAAATACTGCTCGAACCGCCGGTCCCGGTGCGCTCCAACGGTGTACCGGTCGTGGTTGCCGGGAATGACGGTGGCCTTCTCGGAGTTCCGGAGCCAGGGTTCGAGAATGCGGCGGGCCACCCGGAACTCGGCCGCAAGCGCTGTGGTGGTCAGGTCCCCGGTAATCAGGATGTGGTCGGGATTGAGGTCCAAGACGCGGTTGACGACCTGCTCGGCCCGCTCGAGTCGAAACTTGCGAGCCCTGCGCACCAATAGCGATCCCATGCCCAAGAGCCGCTTGCTGAAAAGCTGGAGCGGACTGAAGGTGTAGCGCCAGAAATGAATATCAGAGACGTGCACCAGGCGGAGCTGCGTGGCGTGTCGTAACATCAATGCCCCAGCACGTACGGCGTTTCACCTGGTCTCCAGTAGGTCCGCAGCGAATCAGCGCCGGCGGCTCTCAGCGGATCATCGCAGGTGGCGCAGCGATCAAAGGTGCCAGCCCACCCAGCCGACCAGGATATCGTACGCGGTGTGGGTGCCGACCGCGATGCCAAAGCCACGGATCACGAAGACCCAGGCGAAGAAGACGCCGGCCATCCAGCGGAAGACGAAGGCGAACCAGGTGAACGTTTCTGCGGTTGTGCCCGCGTGATGGGCCAGCGAAAAAACAAGCGCAGAGCCGGTCACGGCCAGGGCGCTTGAGAGCACTTGCGGGGTCTGCAATAGGCGCAACATTCCAAAGAGAACCGGAACCAGAGCTAGTCGAAAGAGTGCTTCTTCATAGACCCCAGCGCCCAGGTAGCCGATCAGCGAAGCCAGAGGACCGGCGGAGCAAGATGCATCGGCCGCGAGGACCGACGGGTCTTGCGCTTCGAGCACCGAGAAGGCCACGTCGATCAAGCGGCTAACGCCAACGAGGGCGATGGCCAGAAGCAGGCTTTCCAGGACCATCCCCACCAGAATCGAGGGCTCAAACCGCCAGTCGCGGGGGCGAGTCATCTGCCATCCCAGGAGAATGAGGATAAGAAGAAGAGGCGGAAACCACTGAAGAGTCAGTCCCAGGGATGCCAAGACGTTCCGGACCCATGCATCTGCGCCGGTGCGCGCCGCTGGCGTGGTCTGACCTAGCCAGAGCACTCCCAGCTCGTACGTCAGCATGACCGGCAAGATCAACAAGAGCGATGGGAGCGGCCGTCTGGTGGCGCCCCAGTAGGACGTCCGAGGAGGCGCGGGGGGGGGCTGGGGAGGGCTCGGCTCAGGGGAACTCGGCTGAGGAAAACTCGGCTGGGCGGTGAATGCCGGGGTCACCAATAGCGAGTACATGGGCTGGGAGGGACTCGACTCCGCGGGAGCCGGCTGGGGAGGACTCGGCTGGGGCTCGCTTGGCTGAGGAGCGTCCGGAAGAGGGCCGGCGGGCGGCTTCGTGGCAGCGGGGGCCGCGCCGGCAGGGTCGGTTGATGGCTGCTTAGGCAGCAAACGAAACATGATCGCTGGCATGGTCATTCGCACATTCACAGGCGATCGGTCGGTTGGCATCCAAACTGGAGCCCGAATGAGTATCGTCTTATTTCGAAAGCCAGGTTCTTTTTGTTTTCCGCGAATCTTATGAAATCTTTGAGCCTCTTGTAGCCATTGACGGAGATTACTAGGATAGCCTCGTTGTAGAAACCTTCGGTAGCTTGACCGCTCTGCGTACCGGTCTCAAAATACCCTTGCACTTTGGTCGCTAATAAGATCCGCCTCGGCGACCAGCCTTCGAGGATCGGGGTGGCCAGACGCTGCTTTGAGGCATCTTGCCGCCTGGTTTCTTCTTCGTCTCGGGCTCGTTCGTGATCGATCGAAATGGCTGCACCTCGTGGCGTTGGGTTCCCCTACGGTTCCGGCGGGTGAGAGGTTTGCCTGCCGCTGGGAGGATGATCGCGTGATCGTGCGGTGTCATCTGCAACGGGTCTTTGGCCTCTTGTGCGTGCTCCTAGCTTTTCCCGGCTGTTCTGATCAATTTCTGGCTGGGCCACTCCAGTATGTCGACAACGACGCCCTCACCAAGGATATCAAGGACAAGCCGAACCTCGCGGGCAAGACCAAGCTGCAAGAAAGAGTGCGGACGGCTTTGGCCACGCTCTACGGTTCGAACCCCCAAGCGATCATCGTCCCGGAGGGTCTCGGGCCGCTCCTTTCCGACGGCGGGGCTCGGCTCGCCAATTACCGAAAGGTAGGCGAGGGCATCGAGCGCAACGAGACCCCAGATCACACACCGATCGCCGGCGGTTTTGCCCTTTACCGTAGAAACTGTCTGCACTGCCACGGCGTTTCGGGCGCGGGCGACGGTCCGACAGCACCGTTTCTTTACCCGCCCCCGCGTGATTATCGCAAGGGGCTTTTCAAGTTCACATCGACCCCCAACTCCTATCCGCCGCACCGTGCTGACCTGAGACGAACGATTCGTGACGGGCTACACGGCACGTCGATGCCCGCGTTCGAGGCCTTGCTCTCGGCGGATGAGATCGAGCAGGTGGTTGATTACGTGATCTTCCTGTCGGTTCGAGGTCAGACCGAGCTGGCGCTGATCGAGGAGGGGGTCATCGCGGACGAGACCGATATCAACGCACTCTCCATGGACGTCGCTCACGAGGTTTCCGAGGGGATTTTCAAGAAGTGGAAGGACGCCCAGGCCCCCGAGATGGTGATGAACCCTCCGATACCGCGGACTCCTCCCAGCCGCGAGAGCGTCCTTCGCGGCCGGGATCTCTTTCTGGGCAGAACGAAGGAGAAGCTCGAGTGTGCCGGCTGTCACGGGATGCTGGCGCGGGGAGACGGGCCCAGTTTCGTGCCCCAGGACGCGTTCAACCGGGTCGTCTTCGGCGGCGATCCCAGTGAGCGCCAAGCGCGGATCGACCAGCTCGACGAGAAGTTGAAGGATCTCTGGAAACAGAAGCTTGACGAGTGGGGGAATCCGCTGCGGCCCAATAACCTCAATCGTGGCGTCTACAAAGGAGGTCGCCGGCCGCTGGATCTTTACTGGCGGATCGCCAAGGGCATCACCGGGGCCCAGATGCCAGCGCACTACCCGACGATTGACGAGAAGAAGATCTGGGACCTGGTCAATTTTGTGTTGGCTCTCCCCTACGAGCCGAGCCTCCTGAGGGACGCTACCTCCACGGCGGTAGTCGAAGCTGCCGCGATGGTCGCGCGCTAGTTCGGGGTGAACGTCGCGGGGGTGGGCCAGTGTGGAGGACTCTTGCCGCTGCCAGACCGCCGTGTCCGGGTCTTGAATCAAGAGCTGACGAAACTCTGAACTTTGGTTCCGAACCAGGGTTAAGTATTCTTGCGGATGTGCGATGCGCTTGATTCTTGCGAATTTCCTGAGCACCACTCTGGTGGCCGGCCCGATCGCATCTGAACCTGAAGCTCGACGAAGGGGGCGATTCTCGTGCGTTACTGGAGCATCTTGTTTGCACTGGCCGCCATCTTCAGCGTGGGAACGTTTCTTTACGCCCCGTTCGCGCCGGACTGGTGGCTGCCTAACCCCTTGTCCGATTACCACCACGTGGTTTCCACTTTCGGCCGGGAAATCGACAGCCTGTTTCTGATCATCCTGGTCATCACGGGTCTTGTGTTCATTGGCACTCAAGTGGTGCTCGTCTGGGTGTCGTACCGGTTCGCCGACCAGAAGGACGCCACCGGCAAGCCATTGCGGCCAGCCCGTTACTTCCATGGCAGCCAACGGCTGGAGATCGTCTGGACGATCATCCCGGCGGCCATCCTGGTGTTCATCGCGCTCTATCAGATGGGGACCTGGGCCAGTATCAAGTTCCGTAGCGCCGCTCCCAGGGTGGCGCCGGTCGCCGAGATCACCGGCCGGCAGTTCCAGTGGGTGATGCGTTATCCCGGGCCGGACGGCAAGCTGAACACCCAGGATGACCTCTTTACGGTCAACGACCTGCACTTCGTCAAGAACCGCACGGCGCTTATTTACCTGAAGTCGTCGGATGTGATTCATTCATTCTTCCTGCCGCACATGAGAATCAAGCAGGACGCCGTGCCGGGACTGACGATCCCGGTCTGGTTCGACGCCGATACCGCCGGCAAGTACGACTTGGTCTGCGCCGAGCTCTGTGGCTGGGGCCATTACAAAATGCGCGGCAGCGTCACGGTGCACGAGACCGCCAAGGAATTCCAGAAATGGCTGGACCAGAAGCTGGCCGAGCAAAACCAGAGCCAACTTACCATGTCCAGCGAAGCCCCGGGGAGGTGACGAGGATGAGTTCCGAAGCGATCGAGAACAGCGGGGCGCCTCCGGTGGCATCGCCCGGGCACCATGCTGCTCTGGCCCACGATCCTGGCCATGGCCACGGTGAGGACCACATTCACCCTGCGCCCAGTAGCTTCGTTTTCAAGTACATCTTCTCGCACGATCACAAGATCATCGGCATCCAGTTTCTGATCTCGGGGCTGATCTTCTTCATCCTGGGCGGACTGCTGGCGATGGCCATTCGCTGGCAACTGGCCTGGCCCTGGAAGCCGGTGCCAATTCTCAGTCAGGCGCTTTGGTCGCATCCGTCGCTGGGCTACCAGATGCCGCCGGAGTTTTACAACAAGCTCTTCACCATGCACGCGACGATCATGATCTTCTTCGTGATCATTCCCCTGCTGACCGGGGCCTTCGGTAATTTCCTGATTCCGCTCATGATCGGCGCCCGCGACATGGCTTTTCCACGACTGAACATGCTGTCTTACTGGTTCATGTGGCCGGCGTTCGTGCTGATTTCTTACTCGTTCTTAGTCGAGGGAGGAGCGGCCGAGGCGGGCTGGACCAGCTACCCGATTCTCTCGATCGCGCGGTGGGCGACGCCGGGCTCGCTCAACGGTCAGACGTTCTGGCTGCTGGCTCTGCTTTTTGCCGGCATCTCGTCGCTGATGGGATCGATCAACTACATCACCACGATCGTCATGCTGCGGGCACCTGGGATGAAGATGTTCCGGATGCCGATGACAGTCTGGGCGATGTTCATCACGGCCATCTTGCAGGCCTTCGCGCTGCCGGTTCTGACCTCGGCCCTGATCATGCAGACGCTGGACCGGCTGGTGGGGACAAATTTCTTCAGCCCGGTCGGCTGGACGGTGGCCAACGCCCCACCGGTCACTGGGGGCGGTGGTCCCCTGCTCTTCCAGCACCTCTTCTGGTTTTACTCGCATCCGGCGGTCTACGTCATGATCCTGCCGGCGATGGGCATGGTCTCGGATATCATCGCAACCTTCTCGCGCAAGCCGCTTTTTGGCTACAAGCCGATGGTGCTGGCGATCGCCGGAATCGCCGGGCTAGGGTTCATCGTTTGGGGGCATCACATGTTCCAGTCCGGCATGAACCCGGCGCTGGGCGCGACGTTCATGCTCTCGACGATGATGATCGCGCTGCCCTCGGCCATCAAAGTGTTCAACTGGCTGGGTACGATGTGGGGAGGACGAATCCAGTACACCGCGGCGATGCTCAACGCGATGGCATTCGTGGCCATGTTCATCATCGGCGGCCTCTCGGGCATCTTCATGGCCGCCACCCCGGTGGACATGCACATTCACGACACCTACTTCATCGTCGGCCACATTCATTACGTTCTCTTCGGCGGCAGCACCTTCGGCCTCTTCGCGGCGATCTACTACTGGTTTCCCAAGATGTTTGGCCGGATGATGAACGAGCGGCTGGGGATCATCCACTTCGCGCTTAGCTTCATCTTTTTCAACGGCACCTTCTTCTTGATGCACATCATCGGCATGCACGGCCACCCGCGGCGGATCGCCGACCCGACCATCTACCCTTACCTTCAAGGTGCCGGGGTGATGGGCATGAACCAGTTTATGACCTATAGCGCGTTCCTGCTGGGGCTCACGCAACTGATCATCGTGTACAACTTCGTGAGTAGCCTGTTCATCGGTCCCAAGGCGCCGGCGAATCCTTGGCACGCCAACTCGCTGGAGTGGACGACCACCTCGCCGCCGCCGCATTACAACTTCGCGCAGATCCCGACGGTTTACCATCCCCCGTACGAATACAGCGTGCCGGGGGTTCCTGACGACTACTTGCCTCAGACTGAACCAATGCCCGCAGGCATCGTGCTCGACCCTGTGATGGCCTAGAAACGTGGCCCCGCGGGAAGGCTCGAGAGAGGACGTGTGGACCTTCAAGCCAGTTACGCGGGTCTAACCGCGGACGTCGCTGCGGTGCTTCCTGGAACGCCCGGACATGACTTCGAGAACCGCATCCAAAGCAAGCTCAAGCGACCCGGCGTATCGCCCCAGTCCGCACTGGATGGCGGTTTTGGCGGCGGTTTTCACGCTTCCCCTGCTGTTTGTCGGGGGCTCGGTGACGACCTACCGCGTGGGGCTGGCCGTGCCTGACTGGCCGACTACCTTCGGCATCAACATGTTCCTTTACGATTTCTGGAATGCCCCCTTGGGCGTGCGAATCGAGCACACCCACCGGCTCTACGGAGCGGCGGTCGGCCTGGCGACGATCGGGCTGTGCGTCTGGTTTCTGGTCTTCGAGCCGCGGTGGTGGATGAAATGGGTCGGTGTCGTCGCGCTCCTGGCGGTGATCGCTCAGGGCGTGCTCGGGGGCATTCGGGTGACGCGGGTCTCCACGTTCCTGGCGGCTGTCCACGGCTGCACCGCGATGGCCTTTTTCGGACTGATGGTCGCGCTCAGCGTGCTGACCGGCCGCGCCTGGTGCAGCAATCAGCCGCCGTTGTGTGATCGGTATTACCTGCGTCCGCTCTCGCTTCTCTTGCTAGGCTTGGTTTGCGTTCAGATTGGTTTGGGAGCCTGGGTGCGGCATTACGCTCCTGTTTCCGCTTTGTTCTCGCACGCGGGCATGGCACTGTTCGTGGTGCTCTTCGCGCTCTTCCTGGTTTTTCGCGTGCACTCTGCCGGCCGCGAAGCCGCGAGGCTCTTGCCGTCGGCCCGGCTCTTGGGCTGTGCGGTGCTGGCCCAGTCAGTCCTTGGGGTCCTGGCGTTCGTGGGGCTCTTGCCATGGGATGGTTTGCCGCACCCGGTTCGGTTTTACGACGCCGTCTTCCGTACCGGTCACCAGAGCTGTGCGGCGCTTGTACTGGCCTCTGCCGTCGTGCTCGCTCTGCGGGCCGCCCGGCAGTTCCGTCCTGGCGCAGAAGTTGCTGGTCACGACGCCGAAACTGCAATATATTCTGATCACTCTGTCGCGGCTGACTCAACCCCGCGATCGATGTCGGAAAACCTGGAGGTCGTCGCTTGAAAACCGCGATATCCCTGGGCCAGCCTGTTCTCGAGACGAGCACTACGCAGGCCACGCTGGATGCGGTCGGGTCCCGGCTCGCGGCCTATGTCTCGTTGGCCAAGCCGCGCATTGTTCTCATGGTCCTGGTGACCGTTGGTGTCGGCTTCCTGCTGGGCGCCCGCGGCAGTGCGCACCCGGCGAGATTGACTCTTACCTTGCTCGGCACGGCGCTTGTGGCCGCGGGGGCGAGCACGCTCAACCAGTGGATGGAACGCGCCGCCGACGCGCGCATGCGCCGGACAGCGCATCGAGTGCTACCCACCGGCCGAGCCGGTCCGGTTGAGGCCGCGTTCCTGGGAATTCTTCAGAGTTTGGCCGGTACGCTCGTCTTGCTTCTGGGGGCCAATGTGCTGGCGGCGGCCGTCGCTGTGGTGACCCTCCTCTTGTACGTTCTGGTGTATACGCCCCTAAAACCCTGGACCACGCTGAACACCGCGATCGGCGCGGTTCCGGGGGCCTTGCCTCCGGTGATCGGTTGGGCAGCCGCGACGGGAACTCTGGGCATCGAGGCCCTGGCCCTCTTCCTGATCGTCTTCTTGTGGCAATTCCCTCACTTCCTGGCGATCGCCTGGATCTACCGTGAAGATTACGCCCGGGGAGGACTGAAGATGCTGCCGGAAGTCGACCCCCAGGGAATCTTGACCGGCCGCCAGGCGACGACCTACGCCCTGGCTCTCCTGCCCGCCAGCCTTTTGCCGTCGGCCGTGGGCCTGGCCGGGCCTTTCTACTTCGTCGGTGCACTTCTCTTGGGTCTTTTCTATCTCAGAGCGGCGGTCCGGTTCTGGATCTCGGTCTCGGAATCGTCGGCTCGCCGGCTGCTTCGCGCGTCGTTTCTTTATCTGCCCGCGGTCCTCTTGCTTCTGGTGCTCAACCCCCTGCCCTAGTGAGCGAGAAGTGGGCTACCTTTGCGCTCGATGGTTCCGAACCAAGGGATTCATCCACGATGGCCGACGCTCCCGTGAGACTAGCTTCGTCCGACGCCGCAGCGAGCGGCCCTGCGCACTCCCGCAACCATCATGCTCCCATCACGCCGGGCAAGGTGGCCATGTGGCTGTTTCTGGCCACGGAAGTGATGTTCTTCACCGGTCTCATCGGTTCCTACATCGTGCTTCGCTCGGGAAGCCCGGCGACGACTTATACCAACCTCTATGCCCCGACAACCGATTTCAGAGAAATCGAGCACACCTACGGGGTCGTCTTGAGCTCCGCGGGTAACAATCCAGCGCAGGTTGAAGAGGCCATCCACACCGCGGCCCCCGCGCTTTCGGCGGACGAGGTGAAAAAGATCGTCGAGGAAGCGCGCGAGTTTACCGTCGTCAATCGGCTGAGTAAGGCGGCGGCCGAGAATCTTGCCGCCAAGCTGACCTCGCTGGGCGCCGGGGCCGCGGCTCAAGGGGTGGTCGCTCACAACTGGCCCAAGCCGTACGACCACCTGATCAACCCCCTGAGCATCAACCTGACAGCTCTCAATACCTTCGTCCTGATTTGCTCGTCGGTCACCATGGTGCTGGCGCTCTCGGCCATGCAGCAAGGCAACCGCCGCCGCTGCCTGCTGTTTCTGGGGCTGACCATCCTCTTTGGCAGCCTCTTCCTCAGCGTCCAGATCAGCGAGTACTACGAGCTCATGGTTGGTCGGCATTATCCCCCGGGAATCAGCCCGACGGGCCATTTTCGTCCCAATGTCAGCCTCTTCGCCTCCTGCTTCTTCACGATGACGGGCTTCCACGGGCTGCACGTCACAGGTGGGGTGATCACGCTGATTCTCATTTTCATCCAGACGCTGCGTGGGGTGTACTCGCAGACCCATTACAACCCGATCGAGTTCTCCGGGCTCTACTGGCACTTCGTGGACTTAGTCTGGATCATCCTTTTTACCATCGTTTACCTCATCTGAGCGGATCGCACCGCATCGCGCCGCACCGTTTCGGTGGCCTTCGAACCACGAGAGGACCCCACGCATGGCCGACACCCCAGAGCTCACTGCGTATATAGTGCACAACGAGGACATGGCCCAGGAACTCACTGTCGAGTCGCACGCACCTTACATGAGGGTCTGGGCTATCCTGGCTATACTGACCCTCATCGAGTACCTCTACGCGGCGATGTTCAAAGATCATTTTCTGATTCTGGTGTTCGGGCTGCTCAGCATGGCCCTGGTCAAGGCGGGCATGGTTGGCTGGTTCTTCATGCACCTGAAGTTCGAGCGGAAATGGGTCTACCTGCTGATCATCCCCGCCTGCATCATGGCGGTTTTGCTGACCCTTGCGCTTTCCCCCGATATGGCCATGCAGCCAGTCACCGAAGAGAATCCCGAGGAAGAAACTTTCGTCGCGCCTCCGTTGGAAACGTCTGGCCCCCCCGCCATACGCCTGGCGAGCTTGCCGGGTCGTTTTGCGCGTTCGGAATCCATAGTGCAATGAGAGGCTATCGCCGCGGCATCCAGACCGTTCTCTTCACGGTGCTGGCCTCCGCCCTGGCTGCGTCGCTCTTGACCGGGTCGCAAGCAGGTCCGCAGAGGGCCGCGCAAGACCTCGGCGATCAAGCGCAGGACCTGGGACCGTTCCAGCTCGTCGAGCGATCGGGCCAGACCAAGAGCCAGCGCGACCTGGCCGACCGTGTCTGCATTTTTTCATTCGTTTTCACCCGCTGCCAGCTCTCCTGCCCGCGCATTAGCAGCCTGATGAAGAGCCTTCAATCGAAGCTCGAAGTCTCATCGGTGTTGCTCGTGAGTCTCTCGGTCGATCCCGATCATGATTCGCCCGCGGTTCTGAGGGATTACGCCAGCCGCTTCGGTGCTGCGCAGGATCGGTGGTGGTTTCTCACCGGGCCCCGAACCGAGATTTATAGGCTGATTCGGGAGCGATTCAAGCTCAGCGTCATGGAAAACCCGGCGGAATCGCCCGACGGCAAAGGCGAGGCGATCCTGCACAGCGACCGGCTAGCGCTGGTGGACCACGGCCTGTTGGTCGGTCTTTACGATTCGAGCGATGCGTCGGCTCTCGAGTCGCTCATCAGCCAGGCCCGGCGGAGGGCGCTGCCGGCTTGGGTCCGATCGCTGCCGACCGTCAACGCCAGCCTCAACGCCCTGTGCACGGTCCTGCTCGTGGCCGGCTGGAGCTTTCTCCGCGTCGTGGCTTCCACTCATTCCTTTCCGAGCGTGTCCGATGAGCCGGCCGCCAAGCCCGAAAAACTGCTCGCCCTGGGCCGCGTCCGCGCTCACCGCACTTGCATGCTCTTGGCGGTGCTCACCTCCGCGCTCTTCCTGAGCAGTTATTTGGTCTATCACTTCCAGGCGCGGAGCGTTCCGTACCAGGGACAGGGACCGGTTCGCTGGCTTTACTTCACCATCCTTCTGTCCCACACGGCGCTGGCGACGCTGGGCGTTGTCCCTCTGGTTCTCTTCACGCTCGCTTACGCCGCACGCGGCCAGTTTGCACGTCATCGAGAGATCGCGGCGTTCACCTTGCCCATCTGGCTCTACGTCTCCGTGACCGGGGTCGTCGTCTACCTGATGCTCTATCAACTGCCGGTTCCAACGTACCGCTAGCCCCTCACGCTCGCGCCAGGGCAGCTCGCGGCACGCGTTTGACGGCGCGAGCACTCCTGGCTAAACTATACTAAGTATTAGCGATAAGTCGCCGCTGGGTCCAAGAGAGGCCCTGGCGCCCGATCGCACACATCGCACGGAGTCGGACGTGATGCCCCGCGTTCTGTGGAATCGGTTGCAGCTCGCCCTGGCGCTTTGCCTCATGCTGGGAAGCCCTGCGCTGGCTTGTCCGAACTGCAAGGAAGCCGTCTCGTCTCAACCGGACGATGTCGCCAACATGGCGCGTGGGTTCAACTGGAGCATCATGCTGATGCTGGGCGTTCCCGCGACCATGCTGGGCACCGGTGGTCTTATCGTCCATCGTGCCGTGAAGAACGGGACGCTGCCGGAGATGTGAACCCGGCCGTGGCACCTGCGGCCTTATTGGTCTAACGGTTTCCAACAGTCGCTCACGCCTGGCGGCTCACTTCTTGACCAGTCGCCCGGCTGGCGTGCCGGCTGCCAGGTCGGCAATCATCTCTCGAACGGCTTCCTCGATCGCGCCCTGCCAGCGATCACCGAAGCGAGCCTGATAGGCACGTCGCTCGTACGCGAATGTGATCCCGCGTGAATTATTGATGAGCGCGCCGAGCCCGTCCTGATCGAAGGCGGCGGCGATGTTCTTGGCTGTACCCCCCTGGGTGCCATAACCAGGCACGAGGAAAAGGATGCCCGGCAGGGCCTCACGCAGTTCGGCCAGTTCTTGCGGGTACGTGGCGCCCACCACGGCGCCCACGAGGTGATAACCGGACTGGCCCTTGTACCCGCCGGCCCATTCCAGCAGCTTGTTCGCGACGTGGCGAAAGAGCGGTCGGCCATCGCACTTGAGGTCCTGGAACTCGCCGGCCGACGGATTGCTGGTTCGCACCAGCACGAAGATCCCCTTGTGCTCGCGGGCTGCGATCTTCACAAACGGCAGCACACCGTCGGTACCGAGATACGGGTTGACCGTCAGGGCGTCGGCGTGCCAAGAGTTCTCGAATGCCCCACCGACAGGGACCTTGCCAAGATAGGCACGCGCATAGGCTTCGGCCGTCGATCCGATATCGTTCCGCTTGCCGTCGAGGATGACGATCAGCCCGTTCTTCTTGGCGTATTCGACCGACGAGTGCAAGGCACTGACGCCCTCCGGGCCAAAGGCTTCGTAAAATGCAGACTGGAATTTGACGATCGGAACGAGAGGCGCGACGACGTCGAGAACGTCGCAGCCAAAAGCACGAAGCGCCGATGCGACCCCCGCGCGATCAGGCGGAAACCGGTCCAGGAACCCTGGCGGTAACTCCTCCGGCCTGGGGTCGATGCCAACGACCACGGGGTTCGCCTTCTGCCGTACGGCCTGGATCACCTGGTCGGCAAAGTCCACGAATCGGTTCTCCGCAAGTCGCTGCATTGACAGAATAACCACTTATCTTACAATAGAGTTTCTGCCAGGTACAGAACGGCTCGTTCGCGAGCGGTTTTTCTTGGCCAGAAATCGGGCCGTAGCGCAGCTTGGCTAGCGCGCTTGCTTGGGGTGCAAGAGGTCAGCGGTTCAAATCCGCTCGGCCCGATTGAAACAGAAGTGATTGCCGGACAGTAAGTTACGAAAACTCCCAAACGCCATGAGCAAGCCCTGGAAGTCTGGTTTCGAGTAGTACCGGTACTATTCTTGCCCGGACGGAAAGGACTTGGACCATGGCCACATCTCCCGAACGCACGCCCAAATACCGCCACTACAAGCCCAAAGACCTGGGAGTGGTCCGCATCGACGGGCGCGACCACTACCTCGGTAAATTCAACACTCCCGAGAGTTACGAGAGATACCATCGGCTCTTGGCCGAACGGTACGCGCAAGGCCCTGGTACCCCCGCCGCAAACCAGCAAGCCGGGCGGGAAGCTGATGATTTGACCATCGATGAGCTGTGCCTTGGGTACTATCGGCATGCCGAGAGGTACTACAGGAAGAACGGCAAGCCGACGATTCAGGTCAGGCTGATCCGGCTTTCTTTGAAGGTTCTCCGGCGGCTCTACGCCCACACGTTGGCGAAGGACTTCGGTCCCTTGGCGCTCGGAGCCTGCCAGGCCGATTTAGTCAGGGACGGGCTCTCCCGCCGTGAGTGCAACCGGCGAACCAACCTGATCAAAGGGGCGTTCAAGTGGGGCGTCTCTCAGCAGTTGGTCTCTGGAGAAGTCTGGCACAGTCTTCTGGCCGTGGGTGGGCTCCGTAAGGGGCGATCCGAGGCCCGGGAAACCGAGCCGGTCGGGCCGGTGCCCGATGCCATCGTGGAACGAACCCTCGAGCATCTCTCCCCCACCGTGGCCGCGATGGTGCGGGTCCAGCTCTTGACGGCCATGCGCCCCGGCGAACTGGTCATCATGAGCGTTCGCGACGTGGATATGTCCGGGCCGATTTGGGAATACCGTCCTGGCTCATGGAAGACTGAGCATCACCAGGGAAGAGCGCCCCGGGTCATCGACGTGGGACCAAAGGCGCAGGCCATCATCAAGCCGTTTTTGACCCTCGACATCTCGGGTTATCTGTTCAGTCCCCAGCGTGCGATGGATGAGCAGAACGCCGAGCGCCGCGAGGATCGTAAGACTCCCCTGTACGACGCTCACATGAGGCACCAGGCCAAGCTGCGCAAGGCACGCGGCCGGCGCCCCCTCGGTGACCACTACACCGTGAACGCCTACCGGATCGCCATTGCCAGAGCATGCGATCGGGCGTTTCCACATCCGGACTTCCCCGAACGGCTCGACGGCGAACCCGCCAGGGACTTCCGACGCCGGTTGGCAACCTGGCGAGCGACGAACGCCGAAGCGCTCGACGCCTGGAGAAAGTCTCACCGCTGGCATCCGCACCAGTTGCGGCACGCGAAAGCAACCGAAATTCGCCGACTTTATGGCGCCGAAGCGGCTCAGTCCGTCTTGGGGCATGCCGAGCTGAGCACAACGGAAATTTATGCCGAGAAGTCTCGGGAGATGGCACGACAGATCATGCGGGAAATCGGATAGCGTGATGGGCACGGGACACCGGACTAGCTACCCGGTGAAGGTCCGACGCGGTGTGTGGTGACCCTACTCCATCATGCGGCCGCGTCGGACCGGTCCGACAGGAGTAGGGAACATGTCGAAGCACGGCATGGGCGCGGGCGCCGCGTACCTGAAAGCCATGGCGGAATCCGGAAGAAAGCCGCCTGTCTTCAAACTCACGGACGAACAACGGCGCCACTTCAAGGGCATCGTCCGTTGCCTTAACGATATGATCGAACACCCGCCGTATCTGCCTTTGGCGGAAGATACTCCCGGTTGGCGGCGGTTCATCGCGGATCAGGAGGAGAAGACACCCGGCAAGCCCGGGGCGGAGTCCGTCGAAGGCGTTTGGATCAGTTTTGCTCAAGCCCAGTTGATGACGGGCTTGACGCCGGATCGGATCTCCAAATTGTGCAAGTCGGGGAAGGTCCGGTCGCAGGGGAAACGTAAGGGCCGGAAAGTCCATTCCGGTGACCTGGCCAGTTTTCTGTCGGAGCGTTCAGACAATTGTCCTTAGTTGCCTAGCTGCCGGATAGTTGCAAAGAAAAAAATTTCCCCTGTGTTTCAAGCCTCCAAACGCACATCTTAGTTGCCAGTTAGTTGCCGGCTCATTTCATCGATTAGGCTCCGACGGTCAGTCCTCACGACCGTTTCCGGGAGCCTGCAATGGAGAGAGACGACCGACCGTTCCCACTCGTGGCCGCCGTGATCCTTGCAGCCGAAGAGGGAGACTTCGCTCGCGCTGCCCGAGCACAAGAGCGATTGCGCGAACTTGGTTGGTATTTTTCGCGTAGGCCGCCAGAGCAACCCAAGCCTTCCCGCCGTCGATCGGCGAAGGGAGGCGGCAATGATTGACATCGCGACCGAGCGACTGATCAATCTTCCAGAGGCGGCCAAGATTCTCCCCTCTGCTCGAGCCGGCCGCCCCGTTCACCCCTCCACGGTCTGGAGACTGATCGTCTCCGGGGAACTCGAGGGGCTTTACTCAGGAAACCGGTGGATAACTAGCGTCGAGGCGCTCCAGAGACATCTGGAGCGAAAGACTGAGGCTGCGCTGAACAAGGCCAATGGAGTTCAACGTCCCAAGGCCAAGAACCTGCATGGCAAGCGACGAGAGGCCCAGTTAGCAGCCGTCGATTCCGAGCTGAAGGCGGCCGGGCTGTGATTTATACCCCGCGCGTCCCTGACTGAGACATTCCCGCTCCCCGCGTAATCTGATACGCTTGGGCCGTTTCTCGTAAGGATGTTCACCGAGATCGAGTCCCCATGCAAGGATGCGCACCATGGCTTGGC
>JBKQMU010000244.1:0-35595 GCA_052146555.1 Isosphaeraceae bacterium | reverse complement strand
GGGAGCCCGAGCCGCCCTGAATTCTTGGAACGCTCGCGAAGCTGCCTCATGCCACTGGTCGTCCTCGTCCCAGAGTGCAATCAAACCCACCGTATCCAGAAAGAGCGGATTCACGGCTGATGCTCATTGTGCCGCTCGGCCAGATCGGTTCGACCGCTCCGGAAGCGCCGGGAGAGAATCTCGTAAACGTCATCCAGACGCTGGTCTTGTTGGCCCGGTACCGGTCGCGGCTCAAACTCGACCAGCGACGACTCTGGAAGGTCGATCGGGTGGGTAGGCCGGAAGACCCCGTTTTCGTAGATCGCGCGAATCGTGTTCATGCGAACGATCCTCTGCTCTAAAACTCAAACGCAAAAGGGCTACCTACAGCAAATCGATCAGAGAATACCAAACGGCTCACCCGTCGATAGCCAGAGTCACCGGAGCGAGCAATTCGGCGGACTTTCCACACGTTAGCTTACCAGGCGCAAGAGTGCGCTGCCTGCTTGAGCCAATTTGCTCAAGTGCGCGGAAGTTTGCTCGCGGAGGCCCGATCAAGGGTTCTGAGCCGCATTGCCGAGCGGTCCCCTTGTTTGATCCGTGGTGTCCCAGAGGTGGCGATCGGGTAAGCGCCGCGGTGCTTGAGAGCGCGACTTTCGAACGTTCACACCAAAACGGCTCGCAGGTGGATCAAAGGCCAAAACATCGATGCAAGCACTCGTCGGAAAGGAACCCGTTTCCACGGTCTCGAGAATACCTTAGGATGAAGTGATTCTGCGACGTCAGCTCCTCTTTCAGGGATCTAGATACGTATCAAGAACGTCGTGCTCGCAAGCGGACTCGTCGGGCGCCACGATCAAATGGTATGTCACCTTCGAGCTGGCTTGCGCCACTCGGCCGCTGACCGGCGTCGGGTCGACTCGCAGGAATCTCGTCCTTCCAGGATCTTGGTCGTCGCGACGTTCTTGGCCAGCGGAGCCAGGTCGTCTCCTCGTCGACTGCTGTGAGTCCTGGAAAGCGGAAACGGTATGACCTCATCTTCTCTCGAGCTTCCTTCCGTAGCGCCGAAGCTAACCGATGAAGGCGTTCTTCCCCTGCTCGATCTCCAAAAGCAGGGTCCGATCCGGGCCGAGTTGCTGGGCCTGGAGCGTCTCGAGAACCAGGCGCGGCGGCTGGCCCGGGAATGTGTCCTCGGACCCCACAAGCCGGCTAGCAGTCCTTTGCTGGACCGGTTCGTCGTGAACCGGCAAGGCTTGGTTCGCGCCAGGCAAGAGATCCTCGCACGGGACCGCGACGAAATCCACGGGATCGACGCCGACTGGCTGGCCGACAACTTTCACATCATCGACGAGGTTCTGCGCGAGGTAAAGCAGGATCTACCCCACGGCTACGATCTGGTCTTGCCCAAGCTGGGAACGACTCACCTGGCGGGGTTTCCCCGGGTTTATGCCCTGGCTCTGACGCTCATCGCGCATACCGACAGCGAGCTCGATGAAACCCGGATCAACCGGTTCGTAGCGGCGTTCCAAGAAGTCTCTCCGCTTCGAATCGGCGAGCTCTGGGCCCTTCCCACGATGTTCCGCCTTGTCCTGCTTGATAACCTGCACCGCCTTGCCGAGGAAATGCTCTGGGGCTGGGACCAGCGGCAGCGAGCTGAGCGCTGGTGCCAGCAGGCGGTCGTGGACGGGAAAGCTTTCGGGCTCGATCAAGCAGCCCCCCCCCCTGCGGTTGACGACGCACCCCTGGCAAACCCCAGCGGTCCCTTTGTCATGCGGCTCGTTCAGTTGCTGCGCGACCAAGGACCCGCGGCTGCTACCGCGGCGCAAAAGCTTGAAGACACCCTGGCCGGATGCGGTCAAGACTTCGATCAGTTGCTGCGCCAGGAGCATCACCGCCAGGCCGCCAACCAGCTCACCGTGGGCAACTGCGTGATCAGCTTGCGACTGCTTTCGGCGATCGACTGGAATACATTCTTCGAGCGCAGCAGCCTGGTCGAAAAAGTTCTCCGTGATGACCCGGCCGGAGCCTATCCACTCCACGATTTCACCACCAGCGACCGCTATCGCAAGGTGGTGGAGAAGATCGCCAGGGGCTCGGACGCCGATGAGCTAGAGGTCGCCCGCAAAGCCATTGAGCTTGCCCGATCTGTGCCCGAAAGCGAAACCGCGAAGCGCCATGTGGGTTATTACCTGGTCGATCGCGGCAATGCCGCGCTGCGGACCGCTTTTGGCTACCACCCGGAGGAAGGGGAAAGGCTTCTCGACCAGGTCCTTGCTCATCCCCGGGCCGTCTACTTCGGATCGATCGCACTTCTCCTGGCCATCTTGCTGGGGGTGCTTTGCGCAGCCGCGGGCGGCGGTGCGGGCGGGTGGATATGGCTTGCACTGGCGGTACTTGCCGCTCTGCTGCCGGCCAGCGAGCTGGCGGTCGGGTTGGTCAATCACGCCTTGACCTTGCTCTTGCGGCCCAGGGTCTTACCCAAGCTTGATTTCAAGGAAGGTATCCCCGAAGAATTTGCCACGTTCGTCGTCATGCCTTCCATGCTCGTGCGGCCGAGGAGCGCCGAGGTTCTTTGCGAGCGGCTGGAAACCCACTACCTGGCCAACCCCAACGCACGCGTTCGCTTCGCGCTTCTGACCGACTTCGCCGACGCCGATACCGAGGAAAAGCCCGAAGACCAGGTTCTGGTTCGTGAAGCGCTCAAGCGCGTCGAGGCACTCAATAAGCGGTACGCGGCCGATGGTCCCCTGCTCTTTTTCCTCTTCCATCGCCATCGTGTGTGGAACCCGGCCCAGAACTGCTGGATGGGCTGGGAGCGCAAGCGTGGCAAGCTGTCGGAATTCAACCGGCTGCTTCGCGGCGACCGCACGACCACGTATTCGACGTGCAGCTCCGATCCTGCAGCGCTGCCGCGGACGCGGTTTGTGATTACCCTCGACGCCGACACCCAGATGCCGCGAGACACGGTCGGCCGGCTCATCGGCACGCTCGCCCATCCTCTGAACCGGCCCCGGTTCGATCCGGGCCGCAAGACGGTGGTCGAGGGGTTCGGCGTGCTTCAGCCTCGCGTAAGTTTTCACCTGACGGCGGCCACTCACTCACGGTTCGCCGGGCTCCTGGCGGCATCGGGCGGCATCGACCCTTACTCGAGCGCCGCGTCCGATGCTTATATGGATCTCTTTGGGCTGGGCAGTTTCACCGGCAAGGGAATCTACGAGGTCGATGCCTTCGAGGCGGCCACGGGCGAAACATTTCCCGAAAATCACATTCTCAGCCACGATTTGATCGAGGGCAATTACGCACGCTGCGGGCTCCTCAGCGACACGGAGCTCTTCGACGACTTTCCCGCCCGGTACCACGCCTATGCCCGGCGGGAGCACCGCTGGGTCCGGGGCGACTGGCAGCTCTTGCCTTGGCTGGGCCGACGCGTGCCGACACCCCGAGGCGCGCACGCCAATCCGCTACCCGTGCTGGAGCGATGGAAGCTCCTGGACAATCTCCGCCGCAGCCTCGTGCCCCCCGCGCTTCTTGTAATGCTGGCCTTGGGCTGGACGATTCTGCCCGGTTCCCCCTGGCTCTGGACGCTCATCGCCGTGGGCGTGCTGGCGCTGCCGCTTTTCAAGTGGTTCCTAGGCGTCTGCTCAGGCTGCATCCGGAACCGTTCCCTGGCCGGGCTGCGGGCGTGGCGTGACGGCACAACCGCCCTGGGGGGCCAAACCCTGTTGGCGATTTTCTTCCTCGCCGACCAGGCACGGCTGATGTGTGACGCGATCGCGCGAACCCTGACGCGACTCTTGGTCACCCGTCGCAGGCTGCTGGAATGGGAAACGGCGGCCGCCACCGAGCAGCGGCTAGGAACGACCGTGAGCGACTTCGTGAAGGGAATGTGGATAGCACCTGCGATGGCCACGGGAATGGCCCTGGCCACGGCGGTGTCGCGGCCCGGTGCGCTTTGGGCCGCCGCTCCTTTACTCCTCGCCTGGTTCTGCTCGCCGATCGTGGCCTACTGGGTCAGTCTTCCCCGGCGAACGACCGAGATCATTCTCAATGTTGAGGAAGAGCGCGCGCTGCGGAGGATCGCGCGGCGGACCTGGCATTTCTTCGAGACCTTCGTTGGCGACGAGGACCACTGGCTGCCGCCGGACAACTTTCAAGAAATCCCCGATGGCCGCGTGGCGCACCGTACCTCGCCGACGAATCAGGGGCTCTTGCTCGTATCAACCCTGGCAGCCCACGATCTCGGTTATCTGAGCTTAGACCAGCTTTGCGACCGGCTGACGCGAACCCTCGACACGTTTGACAAGATGCAGAAGCACTGGGGGCACTTCTATAACTGGTACGACACGCGGACGCTCGAGCCGCTGCCGCCCGCTTACATCTCGACGGTCGATAGCGGCAACCTCCTTGGTTGCCTGGTAACGCTCAAGCAAGGTTTGAGAGAGAAGATGCGCGAGCCGCTCTTCGGACCTGCCGTCATGGCCGGACTCGAAGATACGTTCCGGCAGATCGACGAGGCGAGTCGAAGAAGCACCGGTCCACTGGCGCAGGCGCTCCTGGAGAAGCCCTCTAGCCCGCGTGAGTGGGACGCCGCCCTGGAACGTCTGGAGCACGAGGCCGCTGAGCTAGTGGACCGGGTTGGGGCCGCCTCCCTCGGCGGTGATAGCGCTGCATTGGCCTCCCAACAGTGGGCGGAGGCGCTTCTTTCCCAGGTACGGGAGCGACGTCGCGAGCTGCTGGCCCTGGCGCCCTGGCTGCCCCTTGTGCACCAGCACCACGAGTCGGAGGGCGCAGCGCCGGCGCCACTCGACCAGGACACCTCGTCGATCTGGGACAAGGTCGTCGAAATGCTCTCTCGTGCCGGTAGCATCGAGGATCTGTGCGCGCAAGTGCAGGCGGCGCAGGCCGAAATCTCGACCGCGTTGGGGAAATCGCCAGAGAAGAGCCGTCTTGCTCTCTTGGCCAAAGCCTTAAACAGGTGCGCCGCGGACGGCTTGCGGGAGCGCCTCGGGAGTCTTGCCAGCCGTGCCGAGGTTCTGGGCGCCGCGATGGATTTTCAGCCTCTCTATAAGCCCGATCGGCATCTCTACTCGATCGGGATCAATCTGACCCAGGGTGAGCTCGATGGGGCTTGCTACGACCTGCTTGCCTCCGAGTCGTGCCTGACCAGTTACCTGAACGTTGCCCGCGGTTTCGCCCCGCGACGTCACTGGTTTCAGCTTGGCCGGCCCTACATTCGCGCCGCGGGTCGGACAGGCTTGATCTCATGGGGCGGGACGATGTTCGAGTATCTGATGCCTCGCCTGGTCTTGCGCAGCCTGCCCGGCACGCTTCTCGCCGAAGCCGCCGCGACGGCCGTGGCCCGGCAGATCGAATACGGCCACCAGCTCGGCATTCCCTGGGGCGTCTCGGAATCCGCTTACAATGCCCAGTACATTGATGGTAATTACCGCTATCAGGCATTCGGGGTCCCGGGCCTGGGGCTAAAGCGTGGGCTGGAAAAAGACCGGGTCGTCGCCCCCTACGCGACGGCCATGGCAACGATGATCGCCCCGCGCGAGGCCCTGGCCAATCTCCGTCGCCTGGCCAGTGAAGGGGCCGAGGGACCTTTCGGCTTTTACGAGGCCGTCGACTACACGTCGGAACGGCTCTCGCAAGGCCAGCGTCTGGCTGTCATCAGGTCGTACATGGCCCACCACCAGGGCATGAGCCTGGTGGCCTTGACCAATATCTTGCTCGACGAGCCGATGCCGCGCCGGTTCCACGCTGATCCGATGGTGCGCGCCGCGGACCTGCTTCTCCAAGAGCGGATCCCTCCCGATTTACCGACCATCGAGGTAGCTCAGGCAGCCCTGGGAACGACCCATTCCGCGGGACCGGGCTCGGGATCGCTCCTCAGTCGTCGCCTGACCACGCCGCTGACGGCTGCCCCACGGACGCATCTGCTGTCCAATACGCGTTATCACGTCATGGTCACCAACGCCGGGTCGGGCTTCAGCCGGTGCGAGGGCCTGGACATGACCCGTTGGCGTGAGGATTCAACCTGCGAAACGTGGGGTCAGTACGTCTATGTGCGCGACCTGCACTCCGGAGAGGTCTGGTCGGCCGGCTATCAGCCGGTTTGTCGGACGCCCGATGACTACGAGGTGGTTTTCTCACCCGATAAGGCTCTCTTTCGCCGCCGCGACTTGGAGGTGGAAACCACGCTCGAGATCACAGTCTCGCCCGAGCAGCTTGCGGAGGTCCGCCGGATCACGCTGGCCAACCACGCCAGCCAGCATCGAGATCTCGAGCTGACAAGCTACCTCGAGCCGGTGCTCGGCCCTCACGCCGCGGACCTGGTCCATCCGGCCTTTGGCAAGCTTTTCCTCGAGACCGAAGATGTGCCGGCTTCAGACGCCTTGCTTTGCCGGCGGCGTCCGCGGTCCATGCAAGAACGGTCGATCTGGGCGGTCCATGTGATGGCCGTGGATCGATCGGCTCCGGGTAGCACCACGACCTCCGCGCTTCAGTTCGAGACCGACCGCGGCCGATTTATCGGCCGGGGCCGGACGCTTGCCAATCCCGCCGCCCTGAGTTCCGAGGCGGCGCTTTCCGGAACGGTCGGGCCGGTGCTCGACCCGGTTTTGTGCTTGCGCCGGAGGTTCCGCATCGCGCCTGGCGGATCAGCGGTGATCGGGTTTACGCTTGCCAAGGCCGATTCGCGAGATGCAGCGCTTGCGCTGGCCGACAAGTATCACGGCACCAGCGCGGTGGTCCGAGCGTTCGAGCTGGCCTGGGCGCACAGCCAGGTGGAGCATGGACACCGCGACTGGTCTCCTGAGGATTCCCATCTCTACCAGCGTCTGGGAGCCCACGTCCTCTTTGCCGGACCGGCCCTCCGCGCAGCACTCCAGGAACTGGCCGCGAACCATCAAAGTCAGCCAGGACTGGCTCGCCTCGGGCTGTCGGTCGATCGGTCCATCATCCTAGCGCGGATCGGAGGACAGCCCGAGCATGCCTTGGCTCGGCAGCTCCTCGTGGCTCATGAGTTCCTCGGGCAGAGGAGCCTCCAGGCCGATCTCGTCTTCGTGCTCGAGGAAAAGGCCGACGAGCTCGAGAACGTGGTCGATCCGCTCCAAACGCTGGTTCGCGAGGTGGGTTCGAGCGAGCGCATCGATCGGCCCGGCGGCATTTTCCTCTTCCGCAGAGAGCAGCTTGCCAGCGACGATCTCCTCCTCCTGGAGACGGCGGCACGGGTCGTGATCGACGGAGCGCGGGGTCCTCTGTCAGCCCAGCTCGACCGCATCGAATGGGCCAGGTCGCAGCCTGAGTCCCTGATCCCGTCTCGACCCCCCGGCCGTTATAGCGACGAGCCGGTTGGTTTGCCGGAAAACCTTCAGTACGACAATGGCTTAGGCGGCTTCTCGCCGGACGGGCGATCGTACTGCTTGGTCGTAAATCCCGAGGATCGGCAGCTCATCCAGTCCAACGGCCAACCGGCTCACCGGAATGCGCCACAGCCGATCTTGCCTCCGGCTCCCTGGATCAACGTGCTTGCCAATCCCTTCCTGGGATGCTTGGTTTCTGAAAGCGGGCTGGGTTTCACCTGGGCCGGCAATAGCCAGACAAATCGCCTCACCGTCTGGAGCAATGACCCGGTCGTCGATCCGCCGGCCGAGGTGATCTATCTGCGTGATGAATCGACCGGCCAGGTGTGGTGCCCAACACCGCTGCCAATTCCTTCAAGTAACGCCACGCTCGTGCGCCACGGGTTCGGTTACACAACCTTCGAGCATAATACTCAGGGAATCGCGCACAAGCTCACGGTGCTCGTACCTCCTTCAGACCCGATTAAGCTCTTGCGGTTACGCGTGCGCAACGAGTCTTCCGAGACGCGGCAGCTTTCGGCAACCTATTACGCCGAGCTCGTCCTCGGTCAGGTGCGTGACGCATCGGCAATGCATCTGGTCACAGAACTGGATTCTGAGACGGGGGCCCTGCTGGCCCGCAACGCGTTTCGCGCTGAGTTTGCCGCCCGCGTGGCCTTCGTCGACGTGAATCGGCGGCCCAGCTTCCTGACGACCGATCGGGTCGAGTTTCTGGGGCGTCACGGCTCGGTCTCAGCCCCCGCAGCGCTGCGGCGGGCAGGCTTGTCCGGTACCACGGGCGCCGCGATCGATCCTTGCGCCGCGATTCAGACTCACTTCGAGCTGGGCCCCGGTCAGTCCACCGAGGTCGTCTTTTTCCTCGGTGAGGCGGCGAACATCACACAGGCGCGGGAGCTCATTCGGCGGTACAGAGATCCCGCCGCTACGCGGGAGGCATTCGAATCTCTGGGACACCACTGGGAGCATCTGCTCGAGGCTGTTCAGGTCCGCACTCCCGAATCTTCCATGGATCTGCTTCTGAACGGTTGGCTTCTGTATCAGGTGATCAGCTGCCGGCTATACGCGCGGTCTGGCTTTTATCAGTCAGGAGGAGCGTTTGGATTTCGCGACCAGCTTCAGGACGTGACGGCGCTCGTCCATACCGCCCCGGACCTTACCCGCTCCCAAATCGTGCTTGCGGCATCGCGCCAATTCGTCGAAGGCGATGTGCAGCACTGGTGGCATCCGCCGGCGGGGCTGGGGGTCCGCACCAGGATTTCGGATGATCTACTCTGGCTGCTCTACGTAACATGCGACTATGTGGCAACGACTGGTGATGCTGCCGTTCTCGATCAAGTCATTCCCTATCTGAAAGCACCTCTGCTGGAGCCCGGCCAGGAAGATGACATTCGCGTTCCGGCGGTCGCCGAGGAATCGGGATCTCTTTACGAGCACTGTGTGCGTGCTTTGGAATACAGCCTGCGTTTGGGTCCCCACGGTTTGCCGCTGATTGGCACGGGAGACTGGAATGACGGACTGAACCGCCTTGGCGGTGCGGGCAAGGGAGAGAGTGTTTGGCTCGCTTGGCTTTTGATCGTCTGCCTACGCCAGATCGGCCAGATTGCCGCCAGCCGGGGCGATCAAGCCAGGTCGAACCGTTACCAGGCCATGGCCACACAGCTTTCCGCGGCCGTCGAGGAGTACGGCTGGGACGGGTCGTGGTACCTTCGCGCCTTTTTCGACGATGGAACCCCGCTCGGGTCGGCTCGGGGTGATGAATGCCGGATCGATTCGATCGCGCAGTCATGGGCGGTGATCTCGGGATCAGCCGACCCGAAGCGCGCTCAGACGGCCATGGAATCGGTCTACCAGCATCTAGTCCGGTACGATGACCGATTGATTCTTCTCCTGGCCCCTCCCTTCGGCGTTGGACCGCTGGACCCTGGCTACATCAAGGGCTACTTGCCGGGAATCCGTGAGAATGGGGCCCAGTATAGTCATGCGGCCACCTGGGTCGTTCTGGCTACGGCAATGCTCGGGCAGGGAAAGCGCGGCTTGGAGCTTTTCCAGCTTCTTAACCCGATCCACCACGCGCCCGACCGAAGTGCCGTCGAGCGCTACAAGGTTGAGCCTTACGTCATGGCCGGAGATGTTTTCAGCCAGCCCCCTCACACCGGTCGTGGGGGCTGGACCTGGTATACAGGCTCGGCCGCATGGCTCTACCGGGTGGGCATCGAGTCCCTCTTGGGACTGAAGCGATCGGGCGATCGCTTGAAGCTGAGCCCCTGTATTCCATCTGAGTGGACGAGCTTCTCGATCACCTACCGTTTCCAATCCGCGGTCTACCACATCACGACGGAAAACCCCGATGGCGTCGAGAGCGGCGTCGTCACAACGCTCTTGGACGATCAGCCAGTCCAAGACGCGACGGTGCCGCTCCTTGACGACGGGCGCCGTCACGAGGTGCGCGTCGTCATGGGAAAATCATCGAGGGCGGGATGAGTTCATCCTGAACATATGAACGGAACAGGGCGTGAGAGCCATTGTCCGTCATGCGTTCCTCAAACATTCCGGCACGCTGCGGTGGGATTTCAGCGGCTGCGAAGCAGCCCCCTCGTCTGGAGGTGGCTGACCGGCAGAGAGGCATCTTTGAGCATGCGAGACAATTTGCTTTCCACGACTTGGGCAGGGCGGAGTCCGACGCGTTCGTCGACAATCAATGCTTCCTCACGAGAGCCCAGAGACGGTCGTTCCAACGATTCAAACCGGCTCCATGCGCGTGCATGACGGACATCGATCGACCCGGCGCCCCCCACCGAACGAAACGATTTCAAGGCGGGAGACAACACGTTGTCGCTCTGATTCATGGAAGTGAATCCTTACCTCTTGTGCCTGATCCGTAGGAAGATATGCCGCAAGAACTGCGCCAGACCAACAACACGCCCGAACTTCCGGTCGCCGCCTAAACCATGCTTGATAGAATGCAAACCATGGCCGTAGAAACGGCCAGATGACTCGTGAGTGCTTGTCGGTCGATTACTATCACCATTAAATACGCGGTTCCCTTCGAATTCGTTGGGAGAAGAAAAAAGAAAGTCTCCACAAAATGTGGGGTCGCCTCTACGATTTGCCTTCAGTGTAGGTCAGCATTTCTTAGCCAGAGCGTCGCGCGGCTTGAACTTTTCCATGACATCGACGTTCCATGGAGATGTAGTGCGACGATGATGATATTCCCGTGTTGAGGAAATGACATGGTCCCAATCGCGACCGGCGGCTTGCGAGGAATCTGGCGTGAGCTACGTTATATCGGCAGGCGCGGCCGCCAGGTCTGGCGATTGGTACCCTGGCGTCATCGATGGGCCCTGACAGGTGCACTGCTGGTGATGTGCCTGGCCAGCGCAGGGAATACCGCCATCGCCATTTACCTGGGCAATCTGGTCGAATCGGTCGATCCCAAGAAGACGCAGGGCCTTTCCTCGCAAGCCATCTTGCAAGGGGCCCGCTTCTATCTTGTTTTGATCGGCCTGGCGTATCTCGTCCGCGAGTCGATGAATGTGCTGCGCAGGTACTTGGTCGAGAACACCTGCACACGCATCAACAGAGATATGTGCGTGCGTCTGGTCGGCCACCTCATGAAGGTGGACCTCTCGATCCTCGCCCAAGATCAGGTGGGCGGCCTGTACGGACGGATCACCCGCAGCGCGGAGGGGTTCGTCAGGTTTCTCCGGATCGGCTTTCTGGATTTCGTTCCCGCCCTGTTTACTGGTGCTTTTGCACTGGCTGCCGCCCTCTCGAAGCAACCCTGGGTCGCGCTGGCCATGGTCGGGGTCGTGCCCGTGTCACTCTCCCTGACTATCTGGCAGCTCATCACCCAGAAAGGAATCCGACTCGACTTGCTGCGTACGCGCGAAGTGATGGATGGCACCGTCGTCGAGCTGCTCTCGGGAATCGATTACGTGCGAGCCGCCAACACGCATCGTCAAGAGATTCGCCGCGTGGCCCGGACAGCCGAGCGGCAGCGGTCCAAAGAGATTCGCCATCACTTCGAGATGTCGCTCTTCGGTTGCGGCAAGGCGCTCAACGAGGGCTTTTTCCACATCTTGGTGCTGGCCCTGGCGATCTATCTCTTCGTCGACGGCCAGATCAAGATCGGCGACATCCTGACGTTCTCGATGCTCTACCTGAACGTGATGTGTCCTCTCAACGAGGTCCACCGGTTCATCGACGAAGCCCACGAAAGTAGCCTGCGCGTCGGCGATTTGGTCGACCTTCTGAGGGAGCCGGTCGACCGTTCGTTCAAGCCGGCCGACCCACACGAGCCGATGCTGGTCATGGAAGAGCCGGTAATCGTCACGAACGATCTGTGTGTCACCTATCCCACATCGTCTCCCGACCCAAGGCCAGCGCTTCATGACGTCTCGATGGTGATCCGGCATGGTGAAACGATCGGTGTGGCCGGACGCTCCGGATGCGGCAAGACGACCTGGCTGCGGACGATGATGCGGCTGGTTCATCCGACCGGTGGAACGGCCTTTATCGGCGGTGTCCCGCTCGAGTCGATCTCACGAGAGTCCATCGGCAAGATCATTGGCTACGTTGGCCAAAACCCGTTCGTCTTCTCCGGCACGATTTCCGCGAACATCGCCTACGGCTGCCGCGAGGTGACACCCGAGCAAATTCGACGAGCCGCCGAGCTGGCGTGTATTCACGACGAGATCATGAAGATGCCCGGAGGCTACAAGGCCCGCGTGGCCGAGCGGGGTCAGAATCTCTCTGGCGGCCAGCGACAGCGCCTGGCCCTGGCCCGCATCTTCCTGAAAAATCCCCCGATTCTCATCCTCGATGAGGGAACCTCCGCGCTGGATAACATCAGCGAGAAGTTCATCCAGCAGGCGATCAACGCCGCCCGGAGCGATCGAACAGTCATCCTCGTCGCCCACCGTCTGACGACCCTGCTGGATACTGACCGAATACTCGTCTTCGACGAAGGCCAGATCGTGGAGGCCGGATCGTACTCCGAGCTGCTGCGCAAAGGTGGCGTCTTCACCGAACTTGTCCGATCAGCTCACGGCGAATTGCTCGACGAGCCAATCCTGAACGAGGAAGAACAGGCGATTCCCGAACCGGCTGAGGGAATCGTCTGAGTTTCGAGCTCGGACTGTAGCGGGAATGCCCCGTCCCTCGTCGCCTGGTAAGGACCGACGCGCGAAGCGATCGACCCAGGCGCTCGCTCGCCCCGTTCTGCGCCCGTAAATCAACGACGCGGTTCCTTGCCGGCACACACGCGCTGTGATAGGTTCGCGGAAGCGATGAAACAAGGTCGCGCGACCGCATGCCCGCGGCTGTTCGTATTCTCCCAGGAAACCAGACATGCTGGTCGCTCGATCGTCGACGCACTGCTGGGGAACGCGCTAGGGCGGCCTCTTCCTGACCTTGCTTGGGAGCGCGACAGCGAGGGGCCCGGGGGTAATGCTGTGGCAGCCGAGGAGAACCGTGACGGGATGACGTGGTACCCGGCCCCGATGATCCCTTCCGCCGGGGCCCAGTGACCGAAAGGAGGTCAATAACTCTCAATCCGCCACACGTTCGCCGCACATTCACAATGGGTCTGGCACCAGGATTGTCAGACCTACGCCACCTCGACCACCGAGTCTTCAAACTGTCCGATGAATAACACGCTGTCGATCGATGCCCCAGGACCGGGGCGTGAACGTCAAGCCAAGCTCGCCGCGCTGCTCTATGCGGCTCCTGACGTCGTGAACCGCGCACGGCGAATCTACGAAGCCATGATCGAGCAGTCCGCCCAGATCCGCACCGGCAACTTCACGGTGATTGGTTCCGATGACCTCGAGCGGTTCTTCGGACTCTACGACCGGGAATTCTTTCGCGGGCTCTTAGGTGAGATGCTCATGGAGGACCAGGCGCACCCCATGTCCTTCCGGCTCTCGAGGCGGCTGACCCGTGCGGCCGGACAGACCATGCGCCTGGTCCGACGCCTTCGCGTCGCCGGCAGAATGACCGAGCGCGCCTGCTACGAGATCTCAGTGTCGACAACACTGCTGTTTAGCACGTTCCAGAACGTGGAACGAGAAGTGATTGTCGGTGGCTTGCTCTGCCATGACCGGCTCGAGGCCTTGCAGAGAATCTTCGAGCACGAGCTTCTGCACTTGGCCGAGTTTCTAGGCTGGGGCCGGTCGAGCTGTTCGGCTGAGAATTTTCACATGTTGTCGCGCCGGATCTTCGCCCATGAAGGCGTCTCGCACGATCTGGTCACGCCGCGCGAGCAGGCCGCGGTGGCCTTTGACGTACGCGTCGGCGACCAGGTCTGTTTCGAGCATGAGAGGTCGACCTATCACGGCCGCGTCAATCGGATCACCCGCCGCGCTACCGTGCTGGTCGAGAGCCCGCGCGGTGAGCCATTTTCCGACGGCCGCCGTTATTTGACCTTTTACGTCCCCCTGCCGCTGCTCCGGAAACGGAGCTGACCCTGGACGCCGGAATCAGAACCAGAGCTGACTCTGGACGCTGGTCCACGCCAGGTCCTTGGTTCATTCGCCGATCCACGCCTTGCGCTGCGCTTTCTGCGTTCCGGTCGCGTCAGGGTTCAGCTCGAGCGTCCACTGGCGGGGCGGGTCCACGCCGAAGACCGCGTCCAGACGCTGCAACCGTTTACGCCGGGAGATGAGTATCGACACTTTTTCGCCGGGCTGGAAGCACTCCATTCGCTTGGACCACTCGCTGGCATGCACGCGATCGTCGCCGATGGCCACGATCTCGTCGCCGACATTGAAACCTGCCTCGTAGCCGGGAGTTTCGCGCTTGACCTGGGTTACCACCAGATTTCCATCCTCGTTCTTGGTCACCAGTCCCAGCCAGGCTTTGGGCGGTTTGCTCGATTCCTTTGTTGTCTTGGACTTCTTTTCGTCGCTGGCAAAGCGAAGTCCGAAGGTATCCAGGGCCTCGGTATAATCGAGCTCTTCGGTTGTTTGGAGCGCCGTGTGGAACCAGCCACTCAGGTCAGCACCGGCGACTTCGTGCGCTGTCACTCGGAACTGGAGGGCGGTGAACCCGTGTGGGCCGGAGTATCGCTCGTAGGCTAGCCGCATCACGTCGTCCAAGCTCTTCCTTCCCCCCGTCAATCGGCGGATCTTGGCATCGAGCAAGAAGCCCACCACGGCTCCCTTGACGTAATAGCTGATGCTGTTGTTGGGTGTGTTCTCGTCTCTGCGATAAAGCTTGATCCACGCATCGTAGGACGATGCTTCCAGGGGCTGGACCAGCCGGCCTGGGGTGGTCTGGAGCCGCTCGATGTCGCTTGAGGGCTTGTCGGAGTCGCCGGAGGGAGGATCGCCCGCCAGGTACTCTTCCACGGTGCAAAGCCCCGCCCGGCGAACGAGCAGCCGGTCATAATAACTGGTGATCCCCTCGGCGACCCAGAGACTGGGTGTGTAGACCTCGTTCTCGTAGTCGAACGGCCCCAGCTCGACGGGACGCAACCGCTTGACGTTCCACGTATGAAAGAACTCATGACTGACTAGGTTGAGCCAGCCGAGATAACCCGACCGTGTTCGGGTGGCCCAGCGGCTCGTCATCAGAACGGTCGAGTTCTTGTGCTCGAGCCCGCCGCCGGACTCGGTCAGGAGGTTGAAGAAGACATACTTTTGATACGGAAGAGAGCCCCAGAAGGCCTTCTGGGTACGGATGATCGCATCGACATCGCGTGCCGAGCGCGGACCGTCCCATAACCCTCCCTCTCCTTCATTGACCAGAAAATGCGGTACGCCATCGACGTTAAACTCGTAAATTGCCGGGCTGCCCGCGTAGATCGGGGAATCGACCAGCGTATCAAAGTCCGCCGCGACGTAGTGATGAGTCGCATGGTCCGGGGCATCGGGAAGGCCGGTCACGCTGGTTCGCCATCCAGCCGGTAGCACGAGCTTCACCTCATGCGGGCGTGATTCCTCGCCAGCCAGGGTCAAGAAGGTCGCCGCCCCGTTGAGCAAGGCAAACGAGCCATCGACCCAGTTGCCCTGCACCGACATCGTCCGCGAATAGACGCGGTATTTCACCGTGATTTCGGCAGCCTCATCGGTCTTTACCCTCCAGCGGTTCTTCCGCACCTTGGACAGTTCGAGGAGCTTACCACCAGAGCCTGTAATCGAGAGTTCTTCGATATGTCGCGCATATTCGCGCACCAGGTAAGAACCAGGCGTCCAGACCGGCATCACCAGCTCAACCTCGGCGCGCCCACCCACCGGCATCCGCGCCTCAACTTCGACGTAATGTGTTTGAGGTGTCGAGAATTGGATTCGATAACGAATCGGCTCGGCCGATCCCGCCAGCTTTAAGTTTGCTGTCATCACCACAAGTCCAAAGAAAAGAGTATGTCCCCGAAGAAGAAGAACATTGCGACCGATCCCACTCTCTCGTTCGAGCCGACAGTTCCCTCCCCGTTGAGGACGAGCGCCATCGCCGTTCCCATCTTAGACCTTGCCAGCGCGCGAAATCTACGCGGTATCATGTTGCTACTGTCAGGATAGAGAGAATAGACAATCAGCACAAAGTTGCTAAACTAGAGGCCCTCTGGTTCGGGGCGCGGTCCCCTAAGCTCGAGACCTAGCTTTTGCCGATCATGACGGACCATTTCGGCTCGGGCTTCACGTGAATCAGCATTCCAGAGCGGCCAGACGAAAGGGTACCACCGATGAGATTGATGCAATGCGGGACAGCCGCTGCTTTCGTGAGCTTGATCCTGACCGGTACTGTCAAGGCTCAGCAACCCTGCAACTGCGCCGGGGCGGGAGTTTACCCGAGCGGACCTGTCTACCCGACCGCGCTGGCGAGCGAGCCTATTCTCAGCCAAGCCGTCGTCAGCCAGCCAGTCGTGACGGAGTTTGTCGCCAGCAGTCCCGTGCTCGGTGGCATCAGCCAAGATCAGCCCGTCGTCACGGGCGAGGTGTTCACGCCCGGGCCGATTCCCACCACCACGCCCCTCGTTACGGGTGAGGCGATCATGCCGGCGCCGGTTCCCACCCTCACACCCGTCGTCACCAGCCTTCCCGCAGTGCAGCAGGTTCTGCCCTACAGTTACTGGGTCTTGGCGCCCAACCCGTCCCGGGTCTATGTCGAGTACGGCGAGATCGACCGGTTTCCCTATCAAGGCCGGGCCTATGGGAACCCCAGCGACCGCTGGTCGTGGTACTACCTCGGCGGCGGTGGTAGCCGGTACCTGGCAAAGTACTATTATCCGATTCTCCAGTAACTCCGTCTGGGCACGACACGTGATGAAGACCGCTGTGAGTGTCTGATCGACGATCGATTATCGGGATCGCGTGTCGGCCTTCGCGCGCATCCGGATCGGGAGAGGAGGTCGCTTCAGGGCCGCCGGGAGCGGATTCTTGGCCAGCACCTTGAAGTTATGCAAGCCCACATCTGCTGCCTTATTTGACAGTACGTCAGACCCGCACTATGTGTTTGATTGATGTACCGGCGCGGGACACGTGCTCTCTTTACGAAATTAGATTTCGAGCGGCTTGACACGTCTGCAGCCTGTGCGTTCGGCGTGGGGCGACTAGAACGATGGGGACACATAGCGGCAGGAAATGGCTAGAAATGACCTACAAGTTTTGCACTTACGCCGTGATCGTCTTCGGCGGCACGATTTCGGGCGCCCTACTTGGCACCGTAACGGGGCCCATCAACATCCACCTCTCGGTCGATAGCATGGGCACCTTGGGCGCGGGCGCGGGCGCTTTTATGGCTGTTTTGGGATGCATGTTCGCCCTGGAACAGCAACAAGCAGCTGTACGCAACCGCGAGATCTTCCGCATTCTGGAGGGCCGGCTCTCCAGGGTCGTCCAGCACGGACCGGAATTACACACCGACTGAGCCGGCGCCTTGGACAAGCACCTGGGGTGCTATAACCGCCTCACCGACATCGCCGGTATCATTGTCAAAGGTATGTTAGTTGAAAAGGGTTAATGTTTTTTGACGCATTGCTGCGCCCAGCCCGGTGCACGAGGCGAGGCCCGTCACGGCGGTTCAGAGGCTGTCGCGAATTCGCTCCATCGCTCCAGCCACGCCTATCGTGGAGCCGAAAATCGACGAGCCAGCCACTAGGACCCCTGCTCCTGCCTCGACGACCTGGCGCGCCGTTTCGTGATCGATCCCACCGTCAACTTCAAGCTCGCAAGAGATCCCAAGCGAATCGATCATGCCCCGGATGGCCCGGATCTTGGGCAGCGTGCCGCCCAGGAATGACTGGCCTCCAAAGCCGGGGTTGACTGTCATGACCAGGACGAGATCCAGCTCAGGGAGGATCTCCTGCAGCATCATAGCGGGGGTCGCCGGGTTGATGGCAACCCCAGCGCGTCGGCCCAGCGCCTTGATGGCTTGCACCGTGCGGTTTAGGTGGATCGCCCCTTCCTGGTGCACGGTGAGCGTATTCGCGCCCGCCTCGGCAAATCCTTCGAGGAACCGGTCCGGGTCGTCGATCATGAGGTGCACTTCGAGGGGCAGCCGCGTGACGGGCCGCAGGCACTTGACGATGACCGGACCGAAGGTCAGGTTGGGCACGAAATGGCCGTCCATCACATCGACGTGAATCCGGTCGGCCCCCGCGTACTCGGCCTCGGTTACCTGTTCTCCCAACCGGGCCGCGTCGGCCGAAAGGATGGAAGGAGCAAGCTTGATCGCCGACGCGCCCGAGCCGGTTCTCACCATGATTCCACCTTTCACAAGACCTTGGCCACAACTAGGGTGCGATCATCGTGAACGGTACTCCCGCCCGTGAAGCGATCCAATTCGGCCAGGATCGAATCGCGCATTTCCGAGGCACCCAGGTCGCACCGCGCCAGCACGTACTTGAGCTTATCCAGCCCGAACTGCTTGCTCTCCGAGTCCATGGCCTCGGTGATGCCATCGGTGTACAGCACCAGGATGTCGCCGGGATGGAGGTTGATCGTAGCCTCGTCGTAATCGAGATCTACGAAGAGCCCCAGGGGCGGCCCTCCCACGTCCTCGAGCGAGTCGATGTGGCCCAGCGAGCACCGTTTCACCTGGGGAGGGTTGTGTCCTGCGCAACTATAGCTGAGCAATTGCCTGGCGGGATCGTAAATGCCGTAGAAGGCCGTGACGAAGACGTCGTTCTCGGCCGTGTACCGAGCGGCGAGGCGGCGGTTGACGTGCTTCAGCATGGCGGCCGGTGGCTCCGGATGACCGGGATGACCGTGCGCCAGGCTGTGCAGGATCGCCATCATCACGGCGGCGGGGGTACCGTGACCGCTGACATCCGCAATCAATAGCCCCCATCGTCCGTCGGGCAGCTCAAAAAAGTCGTAATAGTCGCCGCCTGCCCACTGCGACGTCTGATAATGTGTCGCCAGGTCCAGCCGAGGGATTGTCGGCAGGGTCTTGGGCAGAAGCGAACGTTGGATATCGGCCACGACTTTCAACTCGCGATCGAGAACCGCGTACGCCCGCTTCAGCTCGTCGCTGAGTACAAGGTTCTGGGTCGCCCGACCAAAGAGGCTGTTGATCCAATAGCGCTCTGGGAACTGCTCGGGATCGTAAGCCCCGGGGCTCTCGTGCATCGTGATGACCATATTTAGGCCTACGCCCTTGTCGAAATGGGGCATCGCCAGCAGCGCCCGCTGACCCTCGAGATATTCCCTGGCTGGATCGTCATGTGCAATCAAAGGCGCGATGTCGTCGATGAGCCGCGGCTCGTCTCCATAGAGCAGCTCACCCAGCAAACCTCCTTGCAAGAGCGGCAGCCGGTGCTTTTCCTTCCATGGGTTGATCGCTTCCTTCCAGCGGCTCGATCGCGTGATCCGGTACCACGGAGCCTCGAGCCCACGTCGGCTCAGTGACAGCCAGCAACTGCTGGGCATGATTGTCCGCATCCGCTCGCCGTACGTGCGAACCATGGATTCGGGATCAGCATTCAGGCTCATCTCGCGCATCATCTCGGCAATGAAGGCCAGGCGCACCCGCCAATCTCCCGGTCCAAGAACCGACACAAAAGAGCCGATGGACTGATCCGTAAACGCTTCTGAAGTTATGAGTTGAGTCATGGCGTCATTTACCCAGAAAGCACGAGACGCGAGTTAACGATTTGGGTTGGACGTACCATTTTACGACCCAGGTCGAGAGGCCGGCGCTGGCGGGCGGGCGCTTCGATGTCCGGACCGTCCTCGTGCGAGACATTGGTTGAACTTAAGTCGACTCTTCAGGAGAGCACCAGCGAGAGCTGCCGCTGGTACTCGGTTGCAAGATCGTGGCCGGGGGGCAAGAGCCGGAAAATGGCGACCATCGTCTGCCGGGCCGGTTCGCCGACTCCCTTCCGGTCGCGCTCAACAAGCTCGAGGCAAAGAGCCAGGGCGTCGGCATACTGGCCCGCAGCGGCAAGTGCTTCGGCGAGTTTGAGCTTCAGCCGAAGATCTTCGGGACTGGCGGCCAGGGCGGTACGCGCCGTTTCAACGCTGTCAGCACCGCGGGCTTGTACCCTAAGCGTCAGCTCGGCCTTGAGTTTTTCCGCCTCGGGTTCGAGGAAACCTCGCTGCTCCAGGCCGGCAAGCCGTGCCGCGGCGTCTTCCAAGTGTCCGCCCTCCAGGGCAATGCGTGCCAGGCCGATCTGTGCTTGCGGCAGGTCAGGCTCGAGTGCTATCGCCTGCGAGTACCGCTCTTCCGCGGCTCGCGGGTCGGAGCTTTCCAGGCTCGCGGCAGCTGCCGCAAGCAGCTCGGCCTCGGTGGGCAAAAGCCGATCGATCCACATCCGGATCACGGACTCGGGCTGAACCCCGACGAATCCATCAGCCCCATTGCCATTCCGCACGGCGAAGACTGCGGGAATCGAGCGCACGGCGAACTGCGCGGCCACATCTGGACACTGGTCGATGTTCACCTTGGCCAGTAAGAATCTTCCACCGTACTCATCTGCCAGCTTTTCGAGGACCGGACTGAGCAACCGGCAGGGACCGCACCACGGGGCCCAGAAATCGATCACGACAGGCAACGCCTGAGATTGATCGAGAACCGCTTCAGCAAACGACTCCGACGTGACGTCGATAATATAAGGAGAAGATTGTGGCGCCGCCTTTGTGTCATTCATTCCTGAATATTCCCCTCCCGGAGCGTACTGATCGAGCCTGACTCTACCATGTTTTCACCCGCTTATCATACGCGGAGAGTCTAGGGGTGCAAAGAGGAGCAACCGCGAGGGCCAATCGACTGTCGGCCATTGGGCACGCCCGCGCTCTTCTGTTCCCTTCCGCTATCGTATCTTCGTTCAAGAAATCATGACGCGCTGCTCGCCGCAGAGGGGATTATGAACCGGGTGAGTCATACTCGGCATCTTGAATGACCACCAATCCCGACACACCCGGCTGCACCGTCAAGTCTGCCCAAGAAACCATCTGGTGAGATCTCTTGCGAAACGTGCCCTGCTCGCTCTGCTGGCGGCCATTCTAAGCACCGGCCTGCTCCCTCTGTCGGAGCCGACCTGGAACCAGTTCGGCGATCTTAAGCCGCTTGCGGATCTGGCGAGTCTCCAGTCGCTCGATCTGGCCGACATCACCATCGCCGACTTCAGGCCACTGGCCATCCCAGGACTGCCCCCTGCGTTTCCAGGTAGGGCCCTCCAGTAAAGTGGACGGCAGCAGACGTAGTTACCCAGCGGCGCAATCACACAGCCATGAGCGCAACGGTCGGGACGCGATGGTTTATTAGGTCTGGAAATTTCCATTGAATCAGGTAAAATTTGTCTGAATCGCCACGTTGAGCGATTCTTGATGCATGGGCGTGATGCAACAGTTGACCGGCGGGGACTCTCCTATCCGATCTCGCCATCGATCTGACCTATGCCAGGTCAGGTGATGTCGCGGGTCTTGATGCGGTCGAGCGCAGCCTGTTCCGGCCTGGCCGATTCAGGTCGGGTTTCTGCTGCGGGAGTCGTCCAGCGATGATGCAATCTGGTTCCAGGAGGGAGGGGGATAGCGCCCATGGTCTTCAAGCCGAGCTTCCCACGCTCTGACTGCCTGGGTCAAGAAGGTCAAGAAGGTAGCCTCAGCGCGTCGGATTCCGAGGGGGCTCGTCCCGACAGAGCCACCGAGTCTTTCGCCGCGGATGCGCCCAGGCCGCAGTCCGGTTCCGGTCCGGAGTCCGAGCAAGTCGCACCTCACGCCCCGTCGCAAGCTGCCTCATCAGGACCCTCGGTACCGAGCCCTCGGGATGCCGGCCTGGCACACCTGTCCGCGCTCCGTGTGCTGCTGGCCGAGGACAATCGCGATTTGCAACAGATCTTCGCGCGGCGGCTTAGTCTTCTCGGTCTGGAAGTCGTCGGAGTCGCGAACGGTCGCGAGGCCGCTACTCTGGCCCAGGCTGCCCTGGCGGCGGAAAACCCGTTCGACCTGATCCTGATGGACATGGAGATGCCCATCATCGACGGCTACGAGGCGACCCGTCAAATCCGCAACAGTGGATTCTCGGGACCGATTTTCGCTCTGAGCGCACACTCGGCCGACGACTACCGCCGAGAATGCATCAAGATCGGATGCAACGACTGTATCCCCAAGCCGGTCGATTGGACCCTGGTTACCGTGCTGATTCGCAAGCACGTTGCACGCTCTCCGGCGGCGGGGCTCTTCCCCACCGCCGATCGGTAAAACAAGAGACTCCGCAGTACCGCGGCTCGCTCTTGCGTAGCTACATTTCCCTCGCAAACTGGGAGTGGCCCCACTCACCGAACTCTGGCCAGTCAGGCCAGCGAAAGATCAGAAGGCGCTGGAGAATGCTGCGATGGAGAGTCTTCTGAGCAAACATCCGGATAGTGCTCGCCTGCTCTCGGCCAAGGAAAATGGTCGAAGAGCGGCTTGAGGGAGATCGCTACGTCGGAATTTATACTCATGTGAGTTACGATGGGAAGGAGAAGTAAACGATCATCGCGAAGCCGTTTCCCTGTGGACCACGGCGGTGTCAACATGGAGGATCGCATCGAAACCGCCGATCGTGCCCCTTCTCAACGAGAAAATCTCTGGCGAGGGAGAACAGTTCGCGTCGGTTCTTGAAAAGGAACATCGCCCTGCGCTCATAGGAAACAGTGCAAGTCGAGACCGCCTGCCTTATTCAGATCCAGAGAACTACCAGGAATAATAACAGGATAGCCTCTGAGAACTTCCGATCACCGGGATGTGACCGGCCTGGGGGCTGGAGCCGAGCGACTGGCGAGACAAACTCCCGACAGTACCAGGTCTGACCCCGATGAGTTTATCGTGCGACAGCTTCCAGCGGAAAGACAGGAGCATCCGTGTGCCGTTGCTGGTGCCGGTCATCGTGCTCGTGCTCGGTGCCACGGCAATCCCGGTCAAGTTGCGGACTCTTGACCTCGCGAACCTCACCCTGGGCTGTAACGTCCAGGACATGGTCATTAACCTGTTACTTTACATTCCCGTCGGCATGGTTCTGTCGAACCTGTCGTTCTGGCGAGCCGTCGGCATTGCGACATTGCTCTCTCTCTCTTCGCGGAAAGCTGTCAGTTTTTCGCAATGTACCGGTTTCCATCGCCGTCCGACCTGGCTCTGAACGTTGCCAGAGCGATCACCGGTTTGCTGGTCAGCCGGCGACTGCGAATCCCCATGCTGGCGATCAAGGCAAATGTGTGGACCGCCGGGCTGTGGGTGCTCGCGGCGATCGCGGTGCTCGGGTGCGTGGTGATTATTCTCCTCAATGGGCCGTCGGATGGGAACCTGCTGTCCGTGAACTGTCGAGGATCCACTGTGCCAGGAACCATGGAAGCTCACTGGACCGTCGATCAGATCACGGATGGCGTTTCTGCTGATTCCTCCGGAAACGGTCTGCATGGCACACTCAAGGGCGGCGCCACGCTCGCCGGCGGAATCCACGGCAATGCCCTTCGCTTAGATGGTAAGAAGGACTACGTTGATCTTGGGAATCCCGTCGAGCTCCAGCTCATGGGTAGCGTGACGATCAGCGCCTGGATCAACTCGACTTCGTTCCCCCGCGATGACGCTGTGATCGTTTCCAACAGTCCAAGCTACCAGTTGGACACGACGGTGGACTCGGAGCCGCGAACCATCGGCTTCAAGCTCGACGGTCCGTGTGGGAATTTCATGGCCCGTTTCGGTGCAACGGCGTTGGTTCCCGATACCTGGTATCACGTGGCGGGAGTCTACGATGCCGATAAACGGACGCTTGATGTGTATCTGAACGGCCACTTGGACAACGGCTCACTTACTGGCCCGGGGGACCGCGTGCACGGGCCTTCCAGCTACCCTGTCCGCGTAGGTCAACGAGCAGACTTGAGAGGGTTCGAATTTGCCGGATTTATTGACGACGTGCGTATCGACTCCCGGGCGCTAACGCAGATGGAAATCGAGAAGGCCATGATTGGCGTCGAGATTGGCAACCATCCTGCTGGAAAAACGGCCTACACACTGGCGTGTGAAATCCTGGAAAAACGTCCACCCGACCGCGTTCGGCACTGTCATCAATCGACCCGCGACGAAGACTCGATCGTGCCTGGCTTGATGATCGCGGTGGGCGTGCTGACGGCGCTGGCCTGTGCCGGCTTCTGGCCTGGGCACAGACTGCCCATCCTGATCGCCAACCTGACCGCTGGTCTGCTCGTCGTTCCCACTACAGCGACCACCCTGCTGCCCCTATACTTCGTATGCATGCTTCCCCTCCTGAGCCTTGCAGGAGGCGCTTCGGTTGCCATTTCTGTGGGGAGTGCGAGCCAATCGACTTCGTAAAGTCGGATTGCGACCAGCCGGTTGACCCTCCCCAGTAGCCCAGGGCCGGGCCAGCTCCGCCGGAAGACCGTTGTGGCAGGCATCTCCCGCCAGTGAAGCGGTCTTCGGTGGAAGGCATCTCCGCGATTGAAGCGGTCTTCGGTCCCGCTCAAATCACCGACCTGGCCGCGTTGCTCAAAACGCTGTGAACCGGGGACAAGGTCCCCGTTCAGGCCGAGGCGGCCGAGGCGTGGGGCGCGTCGTTTTCCGGCTCGCCGGGCCGGGCCGTCAAGGCGGGACGCAGCGGAAGCTGGTCTCGGTCCGCCGCTTCGGCAGGTGTCAGCCGCAGGCTCACGGCCGGCACTGCCCGTCCCCGTGCCACCTTGCGAAGGGGAAGTAGCCCGTTGGCAAGCGCCGCCAGCGCAGAGACGTTGTTGGTGAGCACCGACGCCATGATCCCGAAACCCATCGTGAAGACGCCGATGACGTTGGAGACATTGGGCGCGACGATCATAGACCAGCTTCGGTTCACGTTGCGATCGAGCTGGCGCGCGATGTCCCGAAGCTCGCAGAGCCGAGACAGGCCGCCTTCGAGGAAGATGACATGGGCCGTGTCCGTGGCGATCGTCGAGGCGCCGCGGAGTGAGATCGATACGTCGGCTTTCTTAAGCGCGATCGAGTCGTTGATCCCATCGCCGACGAAGCAGACTTTTCGACCCTCTTTCTGGAGTTGGGCGACGATGTCGGCCTTGTCGGCGGGCAAGACCTGCGAGAAGTAACGGTCCATCCTCAGCGACTCGGCTAGCTTGCGAGTAGGCGCATCATGGTCGCCGGAGATGATCGCGATGTGCTTGATACCCCGCTCACGAAGGCCCTGAACGATCTGGCGGGCTTCGGGGCGGACAGCGGCCCGGAGCTCCAGCGCGCCGCCTAGGCAGCCATCCACGCCCACCAGAACCATGGTGGATCCTTCGCGGTGTGCTTCCTCGATGGCGGCTCGGATCGCTTCCGGAATCGGAATCCCTTCCTGCTCCAGGAAGCGCCGGCTGCCAACCCGAATAACCTGCCCCTGGATCTCGACTGTGATCCCGTAGCCGACCTTGTAGCGTGTATCATCGACCGGCGGCAGCTCTAGTTTCAGCTCCTCCGCCCGATGGAGGATCGCCTGCGCGATCGGATGATGAAACTTGCGCTCTGCCGCCGCGGCGAGCTGGAGCAAGCGCCTGGGTGCCATCGAGCCAAGGGTGGGGATGATCCGGCCCACTTCGGGACGTTCGCGGGTCAGCGTTCCCGTCTTGTCGAAAAGGACCGTATCGATGGAGTTCATCTGCTCCAGGGCTCGCCCGTCCTTGACGAGGATGCCCTTGGAAGCACAGAGCGAAAGTGAGCTGAGCATCGCCAGCGGCGCGGCCATCCGGATGCCTGTTCCCAGGTCGCTGTTGAGAATGGCAACAGCCCCGATCGGGCCCATTGTGGCCATCCCCAGCGCACCGACCGCGAGCGTGGGAATCACCGCCTTGTCGGCCAGCCGTTCTCCCTTGTGCTGCGAGCTCAGCTTGTAGCCGGCGGTGTCGCTGAGGATCTGGCTGATCCTGGCCGAGGCTGTTTCCTCGCCCGATTGCTCGACGGTCACGTGAATCTTGCCGCCGACTAAAACCGTCGAGGCAAAGACCCGGTCGCCGATCCCCCGCTCGGCGGGCGTTGACTCGCCGGTGAGGGCATGCTGATCGATCATGGCCATTCCTTCGGCCACGTGCCCGTCCACGGGAACCGTCTCGCCCGTGTGGACGACGATGATATCGCCCTTGCGAAGTTCATCAGCGGCCACCTGGATCTCAACGCCGTCACGAACCATCCAGGCATAGCGGGGCTGTTTGCCGAACGCATCGAGCAACATCTTCTGCGAGCTTTCGCGCGTCTTCTTCACGAGACTGCGGCCGAAGCTCAGGCACCAGCAGCACACAGCGCCCGGGAAGATCGACATGGTCCCCAGGCAGCCGGCCACGACGACCGCATCGAGTGCATCAACGCCTACGCGCTTCTCGTCGAGCAGGACCCGTCGAGCTTCCTTGATCGTGGGAATCGACGTGTACACGAACACGGCGGCCGCTACCGGCAAAAGCGGCGGTGCGGCAAACTGAGCAGCGGCGGCCAATGGAAGCGACGCCGTGCAGATCGGCAGATGGGTGTCGGGCCGATCCGGCGATTGAGGAACTTCGGCCCGGATCACAGCCGCATCAAGAATCTCGACCACCTGCGCCAGAGTGAGCTGACGCGGGTCGTGCTTCACCAGCACCGTGCCAGTGAGCGGACTGGTTGAGAATCCATCGACGCCCAGTGTATTTGTCAGTTCGCGTTCGATCGCCTGGCAGAGTTGCTTGCGCCGGTACAGCACCAGGTTTCGAAGTCTCAACCTGCCGGGAAGCTCGGAGAGAATCTCCCAACCGCTGATCACCGAGCCGTGACGAAAATACCGCACGACCCCCTTGTAGTCACGGGCCGCATGGGGCGGCACAACCCGCAGCGAAGTAGGGTCAGCCGGCCTTGGCCGCTCTGAGTGCCCAAGACCAAGCAGACCGGCAATCTCCCGGACGACATTCGGAAGCTGGAAACTCTTGGGGCAAAAACGGACATCGGCCCGCGGTTCGTTACCGCCCTTGGCACCGGTAGCGGAACCAGAAGCGGTAATGATCTCGAGGCTCAATACGGCTTGAGCCTGGAAGATTCGTTCCACCAGTTGCCGGCATGCCGGATGGTCAGGATCGCCAAAAAGGGTCCGGCTCGTGAGCCGAATTGAACCCCGAGCTGGAAAGGAAACCTCGATGTCAAGGGTACTCATGTGCGGACACTCGGGGCGCAACAGGTAGGCCATTGATTTGTGCGAGGGCTTGTGTCGTTCGCCAGATAGAACCGGGATTTCTCATCGTCGCTTGCTCTTGATCATCTCGGAAAAGGCAACCCGAGCTTGCGAACGACGGGCAAGACGTGACCCTAAAACCAGCCTGTTGGGAGCTCGTGACTTTGCCTCCCCTGACTACGGGCTGGTCGCGAGTATCAGTTTGCTGTGATCGGGAATCGGATACCAAGGATTTTTTGGTTAAGGAGAAAAGATGGGAGGTTTGAGGGCGCTTCCGATCCTGACCATTTCAACGATTGTGCGCCCTCTACCACGCCGGGGTCGAAGTTCTTCGGGCACGGACCTCGCGTTCTGATAACGTATCCATCTAGGTCGCTAAAAAAGCGATTGCCACATTGTAGGACGAGGCTCACATCCTATCGATTCCAGCCGAGCTGGGAAGGAAACCGGCGTCGTTCGAGCGACCAGGCCCGCGAGCATTTCTCGGCAGTAGATCATTAATGTGTTGACATTTCCCAACGTCAGTGCCTGGAAAATACTTCACCAGTCGATATTTTGAGCCATATTATTAATAGGGCGACCTCACAAAGGGTTACCTCACAAATCGCCTTGTATCGATAGCAGAGCAGCAAACTCTGTCGCAAATGGCAGCAGTTGATCTCAGGCGCAGAGATTGCTCGATCTGACTCACAGTACCCAACCGGGAGAGGAGTACACTTCGGCCCCCCCCGAAGTGCGCTGTTTCGGAGGAGTAGAGTCATGCGACAGCTTGGAGACCTTCTCGTCTGGTTTATGCTCGTTACGGTGCTTCTCGGGGTTGTTTACTTCACTCCGAAGATGGCTCAGTACACTTCGAGCGAATCTCGACCCACGCGGAAAACAGAGCTCAATTCGAGCGTGACGCTGCAGGTGATCGCCCTCCCTGATCAGTCCGAGTAAGCCGCACAGGGCGAGGTTTACCTGGATGGCCCGGATGTCGTGCGCGCTGAAGCTCGCAGCTTGATTGCTTCACCACCGTAGGGCCCCCCGCGTCGAGAATCGGGTGACGACGTGGGAGATGCCCTGGCCTTGGCAGATCAACTTCGCGAGAAAAGGTGAGGCAAACCCGGACGTCCGCGAAACACCATTCCTGAACGTCCGTTCTGGCCGTTGCGGCTGATTCTACCCGCCGCGGGTTAATGCTACCATAGACAGCTTGGCGGCTTGGTTGGCGGGGCCGGCTCACGGCAGAGCCCCGCAGACCACCAAACCTTCTCCCCTGGAAAGGAGTGCGGCTCTGTGTTTACCGGGCTGGTCGAGGTGCTGGGTCGCGTCGAGCAGGTGGTCAAGGAAGACGCTGGACAGCGGCTAACGCTGACCTGGCCGGGACTGACCGACCCGCTGAAAATCGGTGAGAGCATAGCCGTCAATGGTTGCTGCTTGACGATCGTTGCCCACAAGGGCGAGCGATTCGAGGTCCAGGCCGGTCCAGAGACCCTAAACCGTACAAATTTGGGCGAGCGGCAGGCCGGCGACCGCGTCAACTTTGAGCGCGCAATCCGCGTAGGCGATCGGTTAGGGGGACACTTCGTCCAAGGGCACATCGACGACACGGCTACGCTCCAAGAGCGACGCTCCGAGGGCGAGTGGGAGTTCCTAGCCTTTACCTTGAAGTCGGACTGGACGCGGCTCTTGGTCCCGAAGGGGTCGATTGCCGTTGACGGCGTCAGTCTCACACTCGTCGATGTCGGGCCCGACAGCTTCTCCGTGATGCTGATCCCTCACACTCTGGCCGTTACCACGCTGGGACTGATCAAGCCTGGTGACCAGGTGAATATCGAGACCGACTTCCTGGCCAAGCATGTGGCCAAGCTTATGGGACGGTAAGCGAACTGTGATGATCAGGATGGATGAATGAATGAGGCTTGCCGATGGCGGTCCGTCAGACCCGCTCCTACCTGCAGCAGCTCTTCGCTCGCAACGGGATCGCGCTACGGCACCGGCTGGGACAGAACTTCCTGATCGATCTGAACATTCACGACTTGATCGTCGAAACGGCCGGTGTCGGTCCCGACGACCTGATCCTGGAAGTCGGCACGGGAGCCGGGGCGCTCACAAATCTGATGGCCGGTAAAGGTGCCGCGATCGTCGCTGTTGAGTTGGATCCGGCCATGGCGAGGCTGACGCAGGAAGCGGTGGCGGAGCAGCGTCGGGTGCAGGTGCTTAACATCGATGCTTTGGCCAGCAAGAGCGAGCTTGCGCCGGAGTTGCTCGCGACCCTTCGGGCGGCGCTGCAGTCACAGCCAGGCCTGGTGTTCAAGCTCGTCGCCAACCTGCCTTATTACGTGGCCACGCCGATCATCGCCAACTTGCTGACTTCTCCTGAGCTCTCCCCAGCGCTCATGGTTGTGACGATTCAGCGCGAGCTTGCCGACCGGATGATCGCGCCACCCTCTTCCCCGGCTTATGGCTCGCTCTCCGTCCTTGTCCAGGCATTGGCCGAAGTCTCGCTGGTGCGCATCCTACCCCCTTCTGTCTTCTGGCCGCGGCCGAAGGTTGAATCGGCCATCGTGTCGATCCGTCCCGATCCCTCGCAAAAACGCACCATGGACATCGCCTGGTTTCACGAGGTCATCCGCAAGGTATTCTTGCACCGGCGACAGAATCTCAGGCGCGTGCTGGCGGGATTGTGGCCTGAAGAGTGGACCAAAAGCGAGGTCGACCTCTATCTCCAGTCGCTCGGGATCGACGGCCAGCTTCGTGCCGAGGCTCTGGAGGTCCGCCAACTTCAATCGCTGGCACTGGCCCTCAAAAAGCGCTTCGGAGATGGCGCGGCCCGAACTTCCAGGAATCGGCCAGACATCGAGGATGAGAACGCGAAAACCTGAGATGACGCTCCAGTCCATGCCACGGCCTGACCGTGACCCGCCACGACCGGCTGAGCGCCCGAAGAAGATCAAGATTTACCGGTCTTGGCGACGGCCTCTTTGGATGGACGGGGTGGGAGGGTCGCGGGCCGTGGATGGCTCTTGCGTCGTCCCGAGTTCCCCTCTTGAAGGACGAACTCGGCACGATCCGCCATCGCATTCCAGACGCCAGCCAGCTCGTCGCGTGATGTCTCGGGGTGGGCATTAGCGCGCGCGACAGCCTGCCGCAGCTCGTCGCGGAGCACTTTCATTTGCTCGAGATCGAGGAGATTGGCGCTGGTGACGGTCACCAGCATGTCGTGCGTTTGCTGAACTGCCCTACGCCACGTCTCCGCGTCCATACCCTGAGGAACGATTTGCGCCAGGGAGTCGATGACCGGGGCCACCCGGGTCGCGCCGAATGCCGCACGTGCCTGATAGCGAGCCCGCCAGTCGCGGAAGACCAGGTACAAGCTCCCCCACAAGATGAGGATGACGACTCCGGCGCCCAGCACCAACAGCCGGCCTGAGTAGGAGGGCAAGCGGGAGGCACAGGGTGACAGGGTGGCCGCGGTGGAGCAAGTGAAGTCGTCTAATCTGTGCCGGCGGCCTCCATCGCCATCCTGGCGACCGTTTGATGCGCTCACCATGACGATCCGTGATCTTGCAAAACTATCCCTGTAAACACCTTTGTCAGTGTATCTCTGCTCCAGAGTATCGAAAAGCCGTTCTTGGTGGCCCACTGCGAAGCGGCCAGCCCAAGACTTTACGGGCCGGCCCCGCGCTCACAACTGCGCGTGCTGGTCAGAGGCCGCTGCCAAGACCAGGAACGCTGCCCCAAACCTGAACGATTCTCGGCATCCAGAAGAGGCTTTGAGGAGCCATCCGGAACTTGTCTAGTTCGGACGTAAGCCGCTTGACCTCGGTTCTTGTTGCCAGGTGTGCCGCAACGATCGCATGGTGGATGGAGTCCAGAAACTGCGCCGCGGGATTGCGCGCGTGTTCGCTGCTTTCCACTGGAGTGGGAGAGTTGCTGCATTGCACGCCAGCGATGCCAACCTGCTCGAGAAGCTGATGTAGTTGCAGTCCGGGGGACGGTTCACCTTCATCATCGCGCAAAAGTGCCGCGTAAAGCTCGAGGAACCGGGTGAAAACGGGGTTATCCACTCCGGCAGCGTCAACTTTTCCGGGGCACTCCAAATCTTCGAGAACGATGAGTCCTCCGGGCTGTACTGCCCGGACCATCTGCCGAAGCGCCTTCTCGGCCTGCTCACGTGGACGCTGAGAAAGAAAGAATCGCGAGTAAACCAGGTCGAAGGCTCCAGGCGCATCCAGATCGGCGATGTCGCCGGTGTGAAACTCGGCACGAAGGCCCTGTTTCTCGGCTTCCTCGCGTGCCTCCACCAAGAGACGCTCCTCCGGGTCAATCCCGAGGACCGCTCCACCTGCTCCGGTCAGCCGAGCCATCGGCAGCGTCGCCTGGCCCGCACCACATCGGACGTCCAGGCATTTCATGCCCGACGTCAGCCCCGCTCGCAAAAGCGACTGCTCAGGGCTCGACCATTTCACGCCGGAGAACAACCGCAGACGTGTTGGATGTTCCAACCCCCGATGAAGAGAAACATGCAGCTCCATCGCCGGGCACCTCCTCCAGAGGATTGAAGGCCACACTGGCCTTTGGCTACATTGGGTGGCCTTCCTACGGTAAGTCTAAGACATTCTTCGTAATTTGTTCGCAAGTTCCGCGCTGGGATTAAATCAGCCTGGCCTTGCACAGGCACTTCGTCGTGCCCGAGTGATGTCGTCCAGGCGCTCCTCCTTGCGAGCCTGCGACATTAGTGCCGGCGGGAGAATGCCGGCGGAGAGAACCAAGCATTGGCGAAGCCAGATGCGTCAGTATGGCGCCTTAGACTCAATCAACGCGGGAATGCAATTGCTGGCCTTCATCGAGCCCACACGCATTCCACGAGACACATATATCACGAAAGGCTTCGGACGACAAGCCCTATCATGTCGCCGCGGCTGATCCTTCGATCCATCGCTCCACGGGTGCCAGGGTTCCGGTGGAGTCACTTGCGCCAAAGTTTTCGCGAGAGCTCGGCGAAGTCGTCGCGGCCGGTGGAAATAAGGAGATAACCGCCGGCATACGCCAGGGTTCCGGTGGCCAGGTGGAGCAGTAACTCGACCAGGCGGCGAGGAGCTTGCACATGCAAATCGCCGATCGGCCAGGCCTGCCGCAGCAGCCATGTCGTAAGAACAAGAGCCAGGGCACCGCAAAGAGGTGGACCGAGCGTTCGCTTGAGGTAAGTTCGCGGCTCGATCTCGAGCACGCGGAAAACATAAAGGCCAGGCACGATCAGGTTTGAGAAGAAGGTCGTGAGCACGGTCCCCCAGATGACCCCGGCCACGCCGATGCGGGCGGTCAGGTAACAACTGACGGGCAGGTTGATCAGCGACCCAGCAAGGGCGGCCAGGGCGATGACCTCGATCTTGCTCATTCCGATGGCCATCTGCACGGGCACCGAGAGCACCAGCGGCAAAGACGCGGTCAGGAAGAGCTGCATGAGCGGGCTCTCGCGGGCCGCGTCATAGCCCAGGCGGTTTCCCATCCAGAGCGACAAGAACGGTCCGGCATAAATGAAGCCCAGGAGCCCGACCGGCAAGAGGGCGGCGATATGCAGCCGGGTGCCGTCATACTTGACGCGCTCGAGTCCGTGATGATCGCGCGCGGCGGCCAGGCTGGCTACGGCTGGCATCACCATGTAGGCCAGCATCCAGCCGGTCTGCCTAAGCTGTAAAAACGGCTTACTGACCATGTCGTAGACGGTGTTGGCCTGGCCTGGATCCGGATGCATGAAACCCAGGATCGTGGTGTCGACCTTGTCGGCCAGCACGACGCTGATCTGGATCAGGGCCATGAAAAAACTGATGTGCCCCAGCGCCCGGTAATCGGCCAGCCGGGCGCCGCGGAATCCTGGCCATTGCCCCAGCTCGCGCACCATGAGCCACAGCCCAGGTCCCAGGGACAGGAGAACCTGAACCACGATCTGGGTCACGACGATCCAGTAAAAGTTGACGCCGCTCTTGACCCCGAAGAGCAGAACAACGAAGCGGAAAATGGCGATGGCCACTTCGATGCGCGGAATGACATCATACCGCCGGGCTGCCTGGAGCACGCTCGAGACGACCACCGACAAACCGTAACAGGGCGCGGTAACCACCTGCAGCCACAAAAGCTTGATGATAAAATCATATTGCTGAATGGACGAGATGGCGACCGAGATTCCGTGTCCCGGGTCTGCCGCCAGCTGCAGGCTCAGCATGCTGAAAGCGAAGTTGGGCGAATCGATGGCGAACTTGGAATAAGGCAAGGCCCCATAGCCGATGGCCAGCAGAGCAGCCATCTGAACCAGAGCCATGGCCGCGTAGAAATTCATCCCGCAGGCGACAGATCGGTTCACACCATCGCGGTCACCGCGGGTCCATGCGTCGGAAATCTGCCGCTGCAGAGCCGAGCTGATGCCGAACTCGAAGAGCATTTGGAAGAAGCCGAACCCCCAGGCGAACCTATAGGCCCCGTTCATACCGGGTCCGATCGCCTGGACGATCAGCCGGGTCGTCCAGAGTGCGAAAACTGCCTGCAGAGGTACCCGGATCGCCAGCCAGAACGTTCCGCTCAGGAGACGTCCCAGAACAGGCGGCAGCGCCCGGGTACCCGATACGGTAGAAGCCGTACTCACGGAGTCCTTCCTCGACGGCGACGGCGTGGTCACTCCTGGGTGTGCTCCTGTCCGGGGGAGCAGTTATCTTAGCGGTGGGATCTGGCCCTCGAAAGACCAAAACGCATCGCCGCACCGGCCACTTGGGCCTCTGGGCAAGATGAAACACGGAAGAAAAAGAAAGGCACACCGGTAGTTTGCATAAAAAAGCGAAGGAAACCCTAAGAGCAAGGGCATTGTGTTCTGTCAGTTTTGTCAGTACGCCGGGGCAGGTATGGCCCAAGAAATGAAAATGGGAGCTTCGCTGGTTTCAGGCGCCCGCCCCTCGCTCCCCTCCTTGGCTCGCCTCAGGCGGAGTCTCTTGGGAAGGACGGAGAAGGACTGGCGCTCGACAGGACAGCGCCTTGCCTGTCCCTTTCGCCGTTCGCTTCAGGATAAAATGTCGAGTGCGCCGCAATCGCGATGGCACTGATGGGGAAAGGCGAGCACCCGCCCCTGGCGCGGTTTTCTGAATTCCGAGGTAGAGTGAGGGGGAATGACCATGGTCGAGGTTGTCAAAACGGTTGAGCAACTGTGCGCCGAGAACGGGATCGACGCCGAGCAACTGGCCAGGCGCTCGGGCCTGGACGAGCAGCTGGTCGTCGCGATCGCTCTTTGCCGGTGGACGCCCAGCCCGGAGGAGCGGGACTGCATCGCCGCCGTCTTCGGGCTGACACGCGACCAGATTGCCTGGGGCCACAAGACCCCCGTCCAGCACATCTATGGACAGGGCCCGGCTTGAGCGGCCGGCGAACCCAGGGTCAACAGCCAGAAACAGTTCGCACGACGGTTCTCCGCTGACCACCCTCGACACAGGGGACTGACGCGGCAGACGGTCAGCACTCCGCCCCGCGGTCGCGCCTCTCCTCCCTCTACGCCTCTAAAGGGACAGGCACTGTTCTCTGTCGGTTCTGTCAGTGCCCCGGGGTAGGTACGGCCCAAGAATGGAGATCCGAAACCTGACGAGGACCAAAGGATAAATTCGTTTTCTGTGTTCTTGATCGTGTAACGCATACGTGATATTCTACGCTCGAAATGGCGCGAAGCTGGCACTTGGGAATGGCGTTGTTCTCGTATTTCGTTGAAGCGCAAAAATAGGGATGATTTTTTCGTACATCAGCTTTTGCTCAGGTCCACATCTCAACTGACTACTCCACATGGCAGTCAGTTGCTGACGTGCCGAAACGAAATATTAGAGCTCAGTTCGCAAACAGGTTCGATCCGGCCTTGGAAGCGTCTCGGTTTTGCGAGAAGACAGAGAATCTTCACCCAAAGGAGCATTTTCCATGAGACGGATGTTCGTTTTCGCGTTAGTGGCCGGCGCCGTCTTGGCTGCCACTCCCCCGCTTTCCGCCGCAGGCGTGTCCCTCACAGGAGCCGTCGCTGAAGGAACCAATAGTACGGGGAACTACGTCCAGCTATACGACTGGCACACGACCGCGCTACCATCCGGCGCGTGGTATCTCTGGTTCATCCAAGGGACGGACATTAACGGCCTCTTCATCAACGGGACCGGCGTGCCGAACAGCCCAGCTATCAACATCCCGCTCAATCTCGGGGATAACACCTTCACGATCTATGCCTCCCATAACCTCCCGGACACAAGTTACTACGGGCTTAACCTCGCGTTCAACGGAGTGAACGTTCCGCTGATCTCGGTTTTCGCGCCCCTACAAACGTCGTCTACAACTGTCCCGACGTTCTCGGTGAACCCCTCCACCAGCCAGATTCGCTGGGACGATAATCCCGCGTACCCCTCGGCGGGGTCCGACTCGTTCGTCTCCGGCGCCGAACGGGTCACACTGACCGACTTCCGATTCGCCGGTGTGAACGTCTACAATGAAGATCGCGTTTCCCCTTATTCAACCGTGCCGGACGGAAGACTAGACAACGTTGGCCAGTTCACGCTCAACGTGAGCCTTGTAAGCGCTGTTCCCGAACCGTCCTCGCTCACAATGCTCACGATGGCCGTCACGTCGGTCCTGGCGGGTCTCGGAGTGGCCCGGGGTCGACGGATCTTCA
>JBKQMU010000243.1:0-2945 GCA_052146555.1 Isosphaeraceae bacterium | reverse complement strand
CTGTGTTCGGGGGTCACGGGTGGGCTGTGGGGTCAGACCTATTGGGGCTGTGGGCCGGGTAGACCTGGGTGGTTGCCCACCCAGGTCCCCCACAGATCCGGATTTGCGCGACATAATACCTCCATTGTCACACGCCCCGACCGTCGATGGCGGTCAGGGCGAACTAGTTATGAACATCTATAGTAATGAGAATATTATCAAATATCGAATTCCACTGATGGAGATCTTACTCAGGGTTGGCCATGAGCCTCCTCAACCGCCGTCGTTCCTGGCCGTCGGCCCAAACAACCCACGGTCCTCCCGGCTGAACCCGTCGTGCACGAACTTTGCCGTGAAGTGCCCAGTCGCGAAGCCGGTCGTAGGTAATCCCCAGCTTTTGAGCGAGGTCTGGCAACCACCATTCGCCACTCTCGAGCTGTTCACGGCCGACCGCCCCCCCGGTGAGACCGCGGCGACACAAGAGCTGACGCACCGATGTCGACGTGTAGCCCTTCTGGGTTCTTGGCGTCCGATACCCCTCTCGAGTGAGATGGGCCGCCAGTTCCTTGATCGTCAGGCCTTCCCGACGCAGTTGCACGATCCGATCCATCATCCGATCGTATTCACCCAGAGACTCGTACCGGGAAACCGACCTGATAATCTCGTGACTCGTGGTCTGGCCACCTCGCCACGTGATCGCAACTCCGGCGCGTTCGGTGTTAGCGCGAACATCGACCACGATGCGCTCGGTGAGAAGCCGTATGATCTCCTTGCGATCCATCGCCGTCGTCTCGGGCGCGTGCCAGAGTGTCGGAATGTCGGCGGCAACCGCCAGGATCCGACCACGATCTTCCTCCGTGAGCCGAGTCGGTTGTTCATTTAAGAATCGATCATATTCTTCCCGCAATTCGCGTTGTGCACGTAGCGCAGCCTCCCACTTTTGCTCCAGGCCCCGAGCCACCAAGCGATTCTCGGGCTCGACGGCTTGGTACTGGCGTTCGGCACGCTCGACCTCATAGGAGGCACGCTCAAGCCGTTGCTCCCAGTGCCGGTTGAGACGCTGACGTTCCCGCTGCACGTTCTCGATCGCCTTGAGGCTCAACTCCACGGCTGCTGGTTCCAAAGCCAGAAGGACCTGGTTTGTCACGAGGTCATCAATGGCCGCCGACGCTAGCCCCCGACAATCGGATCCCTCGAGATGCTTTCGCATGCACACATAGTATGCGGTAGACTTGCTGCGGTAGGTCGCGTGCATCCGCCGCCCGCAGTTCCCGCAAACCATGACACCCGCCAGAAGCGCCTTGCCGACACGAGGCGCTCCGACTGAGCCGGGCTGGTAGCGATTCTGCTGAAGTCGCTCTTGGTTGGCCAAGTAACGGTCCCACGTGATGTAGGCCGGAAGCCGATCCGTTTGGAGCACCATCCACTCTGACATCGGCATCTCTCGCATCTTGACCTTGGTGCCACCGGAAGCCGATTTTTTGTGATCCACGCGGCGACGCCCATAGGAGTAGGCTCCGGCGTAGATCGGATGGTGGAGCATTCGAGCGACCGTGGCCAGCGTGGGCCGGCGCCATTCCAGTTGGCCCCGCCGTGAGCCGCGCTGCACTCGCATTCCCAGGCGGATTTTGTTCCGCACCAGATAGCGGTAGACCCGCCCGAAAGAGCCCAGCTCGTCGAACTTGTCGAAAACCAATTGGACGATCGATCTCGCCTCTTCATCGGGATCGAGAATTACCTCGCCGGTGGGTAGTTTCAAGTAACCGCACGGCACACTCAAGATCAATTCGCACCGCTGGGCCTTGTAACGTTTGCCCCCTTCCAGGCGGTTGTGCATCGTAACCAGCTCATATTCACTCATGGTGCCTTTTAACCCCAAAAGCAGCCGGTCGTTGGGGTCGCGCGGATCGTAGAGACCGTCCTCATCCGCCAGGACCGTTCCAAAGACGGAACACATCTGTAATAAGTGATGCCAGTCCTCGTTGCAGCGGGCTAGCCGACTCATCTCGATCCCCAGGATCAAACCGACGTGTTCCATGGTAACTTCGGCGAGGATGCGGTGAAATCCGCTCCGGTTTTCGGCCGTCTTGCCGCTGAGTCCTTGGTCGTCGTCGATGATCAGGATACGGTCGCGGGGCCATCCCAGCGCTATCGCCAAGTTGACTAGCGCGTACTGGCGTTCGCGCGACTCTCGGTGATCGCGGATTTGCTGCGGAGAGGATTGGCGGACGTAGATGATCGCCAGCAATCCGAGGTGCCAATCCGTAATCAGGCCGGGCCGGGCGCGACGTACGGTGGGATTCGCGGTGGGCATGGCCACCGGTCGCCGGTTTGCCGAGAGGGCGGGCCAGATGGTCTCACGAGCGCTCATGCGTCACCTCCTTGCCGTCTGCGGGCTTCGCCAGTTGCTGGGCGACGACACGGGTCAGTGCGCTGAGAATTCGTTCTCGAAGCTCTATAGGGAAGGTCTCCCAGAGCTGCTGAGACTTGGGATGACTGTTTACCTTCCCGCGGCGCGGGGGGGGACGACGGTGGTTCGAGATTGGAGCATGACAACCCTCCTTGCTGAGTTCTCCGCCGGCGATCCTGATGCCACTCCACCAATCGGAGCAACGCCGGCAACTCGATGATAGGCGCGGTTGGACCTATCTGGCCAGGTGTGACTAGACCCAAAACAAGCGTTATATATTAACCAAGCCCCCCGACAATCCATACAAACAAATGCATGCATAACAGATGGAGTTTCCACGCACCGGAGGTCGTAGCCCCCGTTACACACGTTCGACCTGTCGCTCTCATGCATCACTCCCCTTTCTGCGGTTGGCGGCCCAGGTGCATCGGAGCATCTAGACTCCGACTTCGAAGTTTCGGTCTCTCAACACAACAGAGAGCCGTGCAGTCGCTCCACCAATCGCAGAAAAACCGCTTGCCAAGGGTTCCAGGACAGAAAGCGATAGATCAACCGG
>JBKQMU010000242.1:0-14809 GCA_052146555.1 Isosphaeraceae bacterium | reverse complement strand
GGTCTGCTTCGCGCAGGATATGCGCGACTTCTTGGGCGGTCCTTCGCCTGCTCATGAGTCCCTCCGTGGCTCAGTCTACCGGAGGACTCCCATTTCGGCTGGACCAGATTTTGGGGAGCAGGCCAGTTTGCGTGCTCTCTTGGCGCTTTCCCCCTTCAGAAAGAGGGACACAGGAGGGTAGGTGAATTACGGCCGATGCGCCACGGTTTCGCGGTTGCCGACCGGTTCCTTCGCTCTCTGGTGAGGCGACTGAGCCGCCGAGGTGCCTGCCGGCGAAAGAGCCAGACGAGCAAGGCCAAGTTGAAACAGGATCCAGAGCGCCCAGGCCGCCTCGCGCATGTTGATCTTTGAGCTTCCCGATCGCCTGTTTTCAAACAAGATGGGCGTCTCGCCGATCCGGCAGCCGACGCGCTTGCACCAGTACAAGATTTCTTCCTGAAATGAATACCCGCGTGAGCGAACTAGGGCCGGATCGATCAGCGCCAGCTTGCTGACCCGGTAGCATCGAAAGGCGCCGCTGTTGTCCTTGCTGGAGAGCCCCAGCAGGATCCGAGCGTACCAGTTGATTCCCGTGCTCATGAACTTCCGCTTGAAATTGAACCCTCCCTCGACGCCCCCGCCGGGCACGTACCGCGAACCGATCATCACGTCGTGATCGCGCATGCCATCCAGCAGGGCTGGGATGAACCGGGGCGGATGGCTGAAGTCGGCGTCGAGATTCAGCAGGTAATCGTAGGAGTTGGCAATCGCGAAGGCGATGGCCTCCAGCATAGCCGTTCCCAGCCCGAGCTTGCCCGCACGATGGATGACGTGAATCGACGGCAGCGACTGCGCCAGCTGATCGGCGATGCGCCCCGTCCCGTCCGGTGAATTGTCGTCGATGACCAGGATCGAACTTCGAGGCGCAAACTTGCGGATGGTCTCGACTAACGGCTCGAGGTTTCCCGCTTCGTTATACGTTGCCAGCGAAACGAGAAGCCTGGGTTCATCTTCGGTTCGAGGGTCGGTTGATTCTGGCACGGTAGGACCATCCGTGAAGGCGAGACGCGGCTGGATCAGCGGTCGTTCCAAGAGCGCCGCAAGTTGCCGCTAGATTATCCGGGCTGGCGGGATGCGCCAAGCCGATTCGCGCCGGGACGCGGGCTCCTTTTTCGCCCTCAGGGGAAATGCCGCATGTCAAACGCCTGTCCTTTCCTCTCTCCTTCCTTCTTTCCTTTCCTTTCCTTTCCTTTCCTCTCCTCGTCCTGTCCTCGCGGAGAGGCAGCAATCAATCCGGTGTCGCTTCATCATTTCGCGGAAATTCGAAGCGATACCGGATTTCCTGTCTTGCCAGTTGTGCGATCGAGAATCGCCCGCGCGAGCGAATGACGGGGATTCTCCAGTCACCTGGCGCACGACGGACAATCGAATCTGGCGATGTCCTTGCGAAATCAAGCCCGATGACCGTCCGTATCAGTAGTGACCGATCTCGAACTCTTTCTTTTGCAAAGGAGGTGATTGATGGCCGAGGTCAGTGAACGATCACCCCGCATCGACACGACTCTGCCGCGCCATCCTCTGGGAACGCGTGCCCGGATTCTGCTTTGCAGCGTATTCGGCCCCTATGCACGGGACGACGAATACGGCAGCCGCGCGATCAATCCGATGGAACTGTACCATAACCAGGTGACACGCGTACAAGGGCCGTTTTCCTTGCGCATGTTCCATCGGAGCTGGGGGATCATGCTCATTCAGGCGAATGTCCACGCCCCCTGCGCCGTGCTCGACTTCCCCACGCGCGAACGTTTCATCGAGGAGCTCCAGCAGCGGCAGTACGACATCGTGGGCATCACGAGCATCATTTCCAACCAGGCGAAAGTGAAGACAATGTGCGACCTGGTACGGCAATACCAGCCACGAGCGACGATCGTGGTCGGAGGCCACATTGCCAACATTCCAGACCTCGCCGACCGGATTGACGCGGACCATGTCGTCCGTGGTGAAGGTGTGCGGTGGTTCCGTCAATATCTTGGCGAATCCACCGAACGCCCCATCCGGCATCCTCTGATCCGGTCGGGAATTGGCACGCGGAGCCTGGGAATCACGTTCCGCGACAGGCCGGGCGACACGGCGGCCGCTCTGATCCCATCCGTCGGCTGCCCAATGGGCTGCAACTTCTGCTCCACCTCGGCCATGTTCGGCGGCAAGGGAAAGTCGGTCAACTTCTACGAGACGGGCGACAATCTGTTCGACGTGATGGACCAGATCAGCCGCGCGATGCAGGTCCGCTCGTTCTTCGTCATGGACGAGAACTTTCTGCTCTATCGCAAGCGGGCACTTCGGCTTCTGGAACTGATGCAGCGGCACAACAAGGCCTGGTCGCTGGCGGTCTTCAGTTCCGGGAAGGTGCTGAAATCGTACAGTATCGAGCAGCTTGTTGGCCTGGGACTCTCCTGGGTCTGGATGGGATTGGAGGGAGAACGCAGCCAGTACGCGAAGCTCCGCGGAGTGGATACGCAGACTCTGGTCCGGACGCTCCAGTCTCACGGCACCCGGATCCTCGGCTCGTCGATCATCGGACTGGAAGACCACGCGCCCGAGAACATCGACCAGGTTATTGATTATGCCATAGAACATGAATCCGACTTTCATCAATTCATGCTGTATACGCCGAACGCGGGCACGGCGCTGTACGCCGAGCTGGCCGCCCAGGGTCGCATGAAGGATCCGAACGAATTCGACGCGGGCGACATTCACGGGCAAGATATCTTCAATTATCGCCACCGGCACATCCCCGAGGGGATGGAAGGCGAGTTCCTGATGCGGGCCTTTCAACGCGACTTCGACATGAACGGGCCAAGTGTCATTCGCATTGCGCGGACCACGCTGTCTGGCTGGCAACGCTACAAGCACCATCCCGACTTGCGGATCCGTGACCGCATGGCGTGGGAGGCACGGGAACTGGGAACAACCTTCGCGGCAGCCGTCGGTGCAACGCGCCTGTACTATCTCGCCCACCCCAACCCTCGGGTGCTGACCAGGGTGACTCAATTGCTCGCGGACCTGGTCGCGGAGTTTGGCTACAAGGCCCAGCTGGCTGCTTCGCTTGGCGGCCGCTACGTGTGGTGGAAGATGCAGCAGGAACAGCGACGACTTCAACGAGGCTGGACCTACGAACCGCCAACGTTTTTTGAAGTCAACGAACCGATGAAACAACTGCCTGGTTTTCAATCGCAACTGCCTCGCATTGACTTCTGTCAATCGGTGGCTTCAAGCGCCTTACCATCCTGTAGGTAGAAAGACCGATGGCCATCTTGATGATGGCCAGGGCGGAAATCCGGTGCGAAGAGGACAAGCAAGGGACAGGCAATGTAAAATCGCGGTCGGCCCTCGGCCCTTCGGCGATCCTAACTGGGTCAGAGACACGGCCAACCGATTGGGGCTGGAATCGACGATTCGGCCCCGCGGAACACCGAAGAAACAATCATAGGCTTGTCACAGCCGCCCGTATTATCTGAAGTCTCCGGATTTGGTGGCTGTCACCTTTCCATCTGGCTGAGTGAGGTTGCCTAACGGGTCATAGGTATACGTCGTGACGCCGCCGGTGGGACTGGTCTTGGTCGCCACCTGGTTCGGCTCGGTATAGGTGTAGCTGGTGACGTTGTTGTCGGGATCCGTGACGCTCAAGAGGTCGCCAACCGCGTCGTTGGTATAGGCCGTCGTCCGGCCCCCGGAGGGCTCGGTGACGGCTGACACAAGGGCCCATCGCGTTGTAGGCGGTCGTGGTCACCTGGGCCGCGCTTGAGTCAGTAGGCACGGCCGGCCATATTTGGCGGCTGTCACCTTTTGTGACTCAGAGTTACCTATGTTATCTGGCCTGGCCATATTTGGTGGCTGTCACCTTTACCTTCTTGTCAAAGTTGCCTGTATTATCCGAAGTCTCCGGATTTGGTGGCTGCACCTTTCTACCCACCCATAGCCGTTGTAGGTGAATAACTTTGCATGTCCTTTCTTGCTCCCCAACGTGTCACGGCCGGATCAACAAGGTGTGCACGTGCGATCCGCTCGTCCTCGGGTGATCTGCAGAGCCTAACGGAGCTGAGCTGCGAAGTCCAGATAACCTTGCATGTCCTTTTCCTTCCAATAATGAAAGGAAGAAAATACATTGTTATGCAGTGCCTTCTGTTCCCGGGGGAAAATGAACCGACACCGAATGCCATTCCCTCCTTCCTCTCCCTCTGCTGAAAATCGTCGTAGCGGGCGTTAAAGTATTCATCATCGGGAAACGTGGCCTTCAATAATTCGTAGGATAACTATGCATGTCCTTTTCTTTCCTCTTTATCGGTGTCCTCTTCGTCCGATTTGTCGCCGTGGAGTCCCTCCTTCCTCTCCCTCTGCTGAAAATCGTCGTAGCGAGCGTTAAAGTATTCATCATCGGGAAACGTGGCCTTCAATAATTCGTAGTATTTCTCTGCCTCAGCCTCCTGCCCATCAAGCCAGTAGCCCAAACCCAAACCAATGATCGACCAACCATCTCTCGGGTCGAGATCCAGCGCCCTTTTGAGTGCTTCAATCCCGTCGGATCGGCTGTTCTCTTGGCGGACGAGGATGTAGCCTAGTTTGCACCAGGCAAGCTGGTAACAGGGATCGAGCTCAATAGCCTTGCGATAGTAAGGGATGGCAGCACTTTTTGACCTTCGAGAAATGAGCTGACCTAGGTAAAAATACGTTTCCTTATTTTTGGGATCCATCACCAGAGCCCTTCTCAGGTATTTCCGGGCTCTGCGTCCCTTTCCAAGATCCAGCAAGTGTGACGCGAGGATGCGATAGCCAAACGCCTTGGGGTTGCATTCGAGGAACTGGTAAATCTGGTAGAGCCCCTCTTTAACATTGCCGGACCGGATTAGCGCATCGCCCAACATCAGCCCCAGGTCCTTGTCTGGACAAAGCTCTTGAGCCTTCTCCAAGGCCTTTATCGTTTCGGCAAGGTCATATGAATAGCTATTATGAAGAAACCTTGCATACTCAAGCCAAACCTCTCCACTCAAGGGGTTTTCAGCCAGTCTTGCCTTGAACTGAGCAAGTTTCTGATCAAACTTTTCGTCGGAAGCAGGGTTACCGTTGCTCATCGGAGGCGTGATTAGCATCGACGACAGGGTCATTGACTGAGAAATATTGCCGGACAAGCCGCTTCTTGGTGGTTCGGATCTTGGCTCTCGCGCTCGACTCTACGCTAATTGTGGGCGAGGCTCGAGAGAGGTCAAGGGACAGGACTTGGCCAACCCAGCCGGACCTTGTACAACCGTTTTATCGCGACTGTCCGCACTCTCGGGGCGCGGCACCGTAGTGCTACAGCCGGCAATGTCCGCGAATCTTATCAATTGCATAATCCCCATCCCGTAGACTATGGGATTTGCCCGTCGGTCAGAAAGCGAGAACGGGCGAAGGATTCACAAATAAGGGTGGAAATTGAACTGCGGGGAGCGTCACACCAGGCGCGAATCCACCAGGCATCACATATATTGAACCGCCCTGGAACGCCGGACCACCATACATCGGATAACCCCATTGATCTACCCATCCAAAATCGCCCTCGTAATGGTAAACCCGCGGGGGATTGAGGAACCTGTCCACCGAGTCGTAAAAACGCAAGAGTGGTCCATCAATCGTGGCATACCCGGTGGGGCCGACTAATTGGAGTATTACGGGCTCTAGAATATTCGCTGGGTCTAGGCCTGGACCACCTTCTGGTGCTGCCGGCCCGCCATTTGGTGCTGCTGCCGGCCCGCCATCTGGTGCTGCTGCCGGCCCGCCTTCCGGTGCTGCTGCCGGCCCGCCTTCTGGTGCTGCCGCCGGCCCGCCTTCTGGGCCTGGATCGTCTTCCTGGCATGGATCGTCATTTTCAATTTTCCTTCTCTTGGACTTGTCAGTGCTGTGAATGTTGGACTGCTTTGGGCGTTTCTCACCAACCCACTCTGGATTCGCGTCCGGTCCTTGCGTTTGCGGCCTCCAGTTTGCCCTTTTTCGTTGCGCTTTATCGATCCCCTGGAATTGATCGTCAGCGTTGTCTCCCTGCCTCCATCCGCCTCGGCCTGGCTTCTTGCCCGCCAGCCCATTCGGGTCCAAGTCATCCCCCGGGTCGTTACCGACGTAACGGTACAGGTTGTTATCACCAGCAGCAAACCCCATCGGATCCTGACTGGTCCACCTTCCCGTCCCCGGATCCTGGACTCGTTCCACCGCCAGGTTCAACCCCATGACCGTGTCCCGCTCGAGACTAGCGAAGCCCATCATCCGGTCGCCGTTGGATGGGTTCGACTCGTCGAGCACCGTGCCGAAGGCGCTGAAATCCACGTGATCGATGATTGAGCCCGTGTCGTCGATCAGGTCGCGGTCGGTCCCGAGCTGGTCGGGCAAGTACCAGGGGACCGTGCCATCGGACGACTGCCGAGCCAGCACCGTAGTGGCCAGGTCTCCCGCTGGGCCGTTCAGATATCGAGTTGCCAAGGAGCCCGAGCTGGTGAAGTCCATGACCGGCGTGCTGCCGTCATAGAGCGTCCACGTCTGCACGCCATTCTCGTTCGTGCCGATCCGGTTGTCCATGGCATCGTAGGTGTAGCTCACCTGCGCCAGGATGGTCCCCGACGCGTTCGTCTCCACGGCGCTCGTCATCCGGTTGCGGAAATCATAGGTATACGTCCACACATCGCCGGTCGACGTCTGGGTCGCCGTGATCATGTTGCCGTCGGCGTCGTAGGTGTAGCTATACCCCGGCGAGGCGGTTTGCTCGTTGCCCGTGCTCGTGGTATAGCCGGTGCCCGTCTGGTTGCCGTTGGCGTCCCAGGTGAAGCTTTCGTTGGCGAACGAGCTGTTGGTGTGCGTCACGCTGGTGAGCTGGTTGTTGTTCGTGTAGCCGTAAGTCAGCGTGTCCGACGAGGCCCCCGAGTTCCAAGTTCCAGGTCCGCGCCTCCTGGGTCACGCGGCCGAGGGCGTCGTAGGTATAACCGTACGACACCAGGGTCGTGCCGCTCGAATTCGTGTCAGTAATCCCCGTCATCTGGTGGCCGTTGTAGGTGTACGACGTTGCCGCGACCTCCGTCGTTTCCGCCAGGTCCGAGTACCGCGCCAGGCCGGACATGTTCCACGCGTTGTCGTAGCTGTAGGCCACAGCCTCGGGGGTAATCCTATCGCCGGGGAAGAAGGAAGGGACAGGCGATGAAGGGACAGGCAATGTAATCGTGGCTCTTTTTCCTTCTCATTAATGCGTCCACCCATCAATGCGTCGGGCACGCCGTTGGTGGTGGCCGTGCGGCGCTTGGACGGGAAGGTGGGGCTGGGCAAGATGAGATAAGCCAGGGAAAGCAAAGAGGTGGAGAAGCCTCGGCAGGGAAAGCAGGTGCCACCCCCGATAATCCGCGGACCGTGACAACGGAACATCGTCAAAGCCGGTTGGGTCATCGTCGCCGTCCCTCCCGGGAAGAGGGCAGACTGGAAGCACTCGGAAGTCTTAGGTGGCGGCACCTGCTCGAAGGAAGAACCAAAACGACGCCGGACGCCGAACACCGGCGATCCGGGGCCGCTACGAAACCATTCGGCCCGTGCCGCGGTCGTTCATGACTCCATCCCGAGGTTTTCCCGGCCCGTGTGCCTTTGATTGCCGCGCAACCTTCAAGCAATACCACCACCGGGCGCGAAACTGCGCCGCGGTGGTGTGGGACGCTCGCCACGCTTCTCACTTTGCTTGCCGTAAGCGCGTGAAAAGCTGGCTATAAGGGGCATGTTCGTGCTCGGGCTCGGCGCGGAGGCCGGAGATGGAAAGAGACCCAATATCGCCCGATTCGTCTTCATCGTCCTCGCTGCTGAGATCCGCGGCGGGCACGGTCGCCGGGGAGCGTCCCGGTGGAAAGGCGGCGGGCGATGAGGTCTGGCTCCGGTTTTTCGCCCACTCGGTCCATGCCTGGAGCGCTGCGTAATGATCCTCGATCATCTCCTCGCCGAGGGGCTCGGCGTCCGCGGGCTCTGCTCCATCAGTCGTTGGATCTGTGATCGGCTCGCCGCTCTCGACCGCCGCTTCGGCTTCAAGATTCCCGTCCCAGCCAACCTCGATCAAACCCTCCTCGACTCGAAGCGGCGGGCGACCGGGAACCAGCGGAGGGGAGGATAGTTCCGCAATTGCCTCGGTGGGGCGAATTTGCGAGGGGCTCTGATCCTCTTCATCGAATATTACCGGCGACCTTGGTTCTCCGTTCGCCGCTGGGGCCGGGCTCGTAGGACGAGGGTCACTCGCGGGAAGCCGGCGGACGACGGGAGGCTGCACGGCGGTTTGAGGCACGTGACTGTCGGCGCGATGCTTTCTCAAAAGTTGCAAGAGCAGCCGAGGGTTGCCCCGGGCGTCGCGGTGAAGGGCGTCGACGTTGGCGGCGTCGGCGACCTCAGCCCCGGCGCGAGCTGAGATCAACTCGCGAGCTTCGTCTCGATCCAGGGGAAGCAGATGAACGTGCGACGCGATGCGAGTGGCCAGCGGGGCCAGAGGGCGCGTTGCCAGCGTGCGCGCCAGGTCGGCAGGTCCCGCGAGAATCATGGCGGCGAAGCCCGCCGGCTTCTCCATGGCGTGGGCCAACGCCTGAATCTCGTTCCAGACGGCTTCTGAGGCGCGCTCTGCGTTTTCGATCACCAGCAGCCAGGACCGTCCGTCGGCCGCTTCATCCGCCATCGCCCTGGCCAAAGACACGCGTGCCGCCCCGATCCGGTCCGCCCAAGGAATATCCAGTCCTTGGCCGACCAGATTCAGAAAATCGACGGGGTCCATGGCCTCTGACATGTCCAGGCTATGCCAGCGCCACGCGGGTGATAGCTCGGACGTCAGGCGTTGCCACAGCCACGTTTTGCCCGATCCGCTCTCGCCGGTCACAAGAGCCAAGGCGCGTCGGTCGCCTCCGATGTGCTTTTTGAGTGTCTGAAGCGCCTGGCGCCGGCTCGCGACAGCCACCTCGCCCGTGACTGGATCCGACGCTTGCAGGGCCCCAGTTCGTCCGGCGTCCCGGAATCTATTCATCGTTCCGTACTCCTTTTTTCGTTCCGGTGAAACGAACCCGGGATGCGTCCTCTGGCGCAAGGCCACTGCATCCTCTTCCCGCCGCCGCCGTTTCCTTGCCGGCTCAAAGCGGCGATGATTCCGCCTGCGTGCGGCGGCGGCTCTTATTCCTTGATTCGGTGCTCAGGGGGGCAAGTCTTGAGCGAGCCAAGATTCAAAAGAGTGGTCCGCGATTCCCGGGCTCCTTCCCCAAGTTGCCCCGACTCTTTGGGTTTTGTAAAATCCGCTGTGACGGGAAACGGAAATCCTTTGAAAAACGGTTTTCTGAACGCGCCGATCTGTGCGGCAGCCTTGAATTCGTCGTGAAGGGAACGCCGTGGCGACCAAAGTCAAAACCGAGAGCGAGGATCGGATTGATGGTTACCGCGTCGTCCGGGTCATCCATCCCGGAGCTACGTCGATGGTCTTAGAGGTGGTCCAGGATGCGACTGCGAAGCGGTTTGCCGTCAAGCAGCTTCTCGCCTCACGCGCCCGGGAACGTAGCGAGCGCCGGGCGTTCGAGCGTGAAGCCAAGATCGGCATGGACTTGTGTCATCCCAACCTGGTTCGCGTCCACGAGTACGTGAAGGATCCCCGGCAGCCCTTCTTCGTGATGGATCACTTCGCCGGTTATCATCTCAAGCTGCCCATCGCCAGGCCCTCAGTCTACCCCATGCCCAAGACCCAGTTGCACCGAATCATGGAGCAGGCCGCCATGGGCTTAGCTTACATGCATGACAAGGGATGGACGCATCGCGACGTCAAGCCCGAGAACATCCTGGCCAACCGCACCGGCGGGGCCCGTGTAATCGACTACGCGCTTGCGATGCGGCCCCCTTCCGTTTTTCGTAAACTCTTTGGGGGTAAGGTTCGGCGCCAAGGAACACCGAGCTACATCGCCCCCGAGCAGATCCGCTGTGAGCCACCTGCGCCGCATGCCGATATTTACAGTCTGGGCATCACCTGCTATGAATTGGCATGCGGTCGTCCTCCGTTTCGAGCCAATTCCCTGCAGGAGCTTCTCAACAAGCACTTGCAGGAACGACCGCTTCCGCTGACTGTCTATAACAAGCTTGTCACCCAGGAATTCTCCGACTTGATCTTGAAGATGATCATGAAACGGCCGGCCGACCGTCTGGCGAGCCTGCACGAGTTTCTGACTCGCTTTCAATCGGTTCGGATCTTCCAGGATGACTCAGCCCAAGGCGCCGTGGCAAGCGGCGAGCTCTGAGTGGAGCGGACCGACGGCGTCATCGTCAAGAGTCTTCAGGCCTTCGCTTTGCGTGCCGCCAAAGGGCATCCGGCGAGGTCTTCCTTCCCGTCCCCTGTCCCCCGACCCGGGTCAAGGATCTCTGCGAAATGCCCAGTCCCAGCCAGCAGCGACTACCGTTCGAGGCACCCATCTATGAGATGGAGACGCGACTGGGCGAGATGGAGAGCCAGTACGCCAGGAATCGGACCGCGGGAGACAGCTCGAGGATCAGCGAGCAGATTCGCCGGCTACGGCGCGAGCTGGCGGCGCTGAAGCGTGAGATCTACTCGCAGCTCGATGCCTGGCAGGTCGTCCAGGTCTCGCGCCACCAGCAGCGCCCGCAGACGCGCGATTATCTCGATCTCGTCTTCGAGCAGTTCCTCGAGCTTCACGGCGACCGTGCGATCGGCGATGACAAGGCCATGGTCACCGGACTTGCCCACCTTGATGATATCAAGGTGATGTTCGTCGGCCACCAGAAGGGGAAAAATTTGGCCGAGCGGACGGCTTGCCATTTCGGCTGTGCCCATCCCGAAGGCTATCGCAAGGCGCTTCAAAAGATGCGGTTTGCCGCCAAGTTCGGCCTGCCCATCATCTCGTTCATCGACACCCCGGGGGCCTACCCGGGCATCTCGGCCGAGGAGCGAGGCCAGGCCGCGGTCATCGCCGAAAGCTTGATGGAAATGAGCCAGATTCGGACGCCTATTCTCTGCGTCGTGATCGGCGAAGGGGGGTCAGGAGGCGCTCTGGGAATCGGCATCGGCGACCGGCTGGGGATGCTCGAGCACACCTATTATTCAGTCATCAGTCCCGAGGGCTGCGCCTCGATCCTCTGGAAAGGTTCCGAACACGCCCCCAAGGCCGCTGCTGCCCTCAAGTTCACCAGCCGCGACTTGCATCGTTTCGGGATTATCGACGAGATCATTCCCGAGCCCCTCGGCGGCGCTCACCGCGACCACCGCGAAGCCTCGTCAAACCTGAAGTCGTTTCTCCTTCGCAGCCTTCGCGAGCTGAAAGAGACACCGCCGGATACCCTGCTTGAAAAGCGCTACCAGAAGTATCGCCAGATCGGCGTCTTTGTCGACACAATCGCCAACGGCGCGACGGTCGCCGAGCCGGAGCGCAACGGCAAGGCGGAATCAGCGGTGTGACCGCTGGCGACCAAACCCGAGCAGACGTATAGGCCCACTCGTTTTCTCGTGAGGAAGCGATAGGCCGAGGAAGCCTGCCTCAGTCTCGCGGAAATCTTCCACTGCGGGACGCGAATCACTTCTGTACTCGCCGCAGAGTCAGGACAACCCCGCTCTCAAACAGCGGGTCGGTCCGGGTGCCGTTTCGAGTGAGACACGAAAGACGAAATTACCTGAGGGGCAGTACCATGTTGATGACGGGGCTATCGGGCAACGAGATCTACTGCCTGGCCCAAATCGGCTACGGACCAGGGAACATCGTGGTGGGCAACAGTGTCCATTCGCTGGGGCTGGTTCGGGGGATCACCAGCGGACTGAAGACGCTTGCCGGGGGCGAGATCAAGAGCGTCACCGACCTCATCGTCGATGGCCGCCACGCCGCCATCAACCGTCTTGAGCAGGAAGCACAAGAGGAGAAGGCACAAGGACTCACGGGTGTCACGTCCGAGCTGCGACAGCTTGGCAATCTGATGGAGTTCATGGCCCTCGGCTCGGCGGTGAGCGTCGACCATACATCCGGCCCCTTCTTCTCGACGGCGTGCACGGGGCAAGACCTGTTCTGCCAGATCGACGCGGGTTACCAGCCGCGACACTTCGTGATGGGCAACGTGGCATACGCGTTGGGCATCGGCCGGGGAATCTCCGGCGGACTGAAGATGATCGCCCGCCGGGGCGAGATCAAGGAATTCTCCAACATGTATAACCATACGCGACACCTCGCGCTGGAGCGGCTAGAAGCCGAGGCAGCCCAGCGCGGGTGCAACGCGGTGATCGATATCATCACGAGAATCTTGCCTTTCGGGCCCGGCGTGCGCGAGATGTTGATGGTCGGCACCGGCTCGTACAACCAGGCCCTGGGCCAGCCCAAGACTCCGTACACGTCCGAGCTGACCGGCGAGGAGCTTTGGAACTTGACCCAGATGGGCTATTCGCCCCTGCGGTTGGTGCTAGGGACCAGCGTCTACGCGCTGGGGCTGGCCGGCGGCATCACCGCGTTCTTTCGGTCGTTTGCCCGGGGTGAGGTCAACGAGGTCACCCGTCTGGTGTACGACGCCCGCGAGAACTGCCTGGATCATATCCGCATCGAAGCCGAGGAGCTGCGGGCCGACGGGGTCATCGGCATCAAGGTGTTCATCTATGAGCTGGGCGGCGGACTCGTCGAGGTCATGGCCATCGGCACGGCGATCCGCAAGCACCAAGGGGTCGCGACACGGAGCGAACAGCTCATCCCCCAGGCCATCATCCGTGACCGCGACACGTTCTTCGACCAGCCGCCGATTCTTCCGGGCACGCCGAGGACGAAGAAACTGGATAGGACGTGAGGGGGGCGAACCACGGGGAATTCTCAACCACAGAAGGCACACGGAGCACGGAGAGAGAAGACGGACATGAGAGATGAAAGCATGCAATGCTTAGCAATCGATGCCTGATGCGACCGCCGAAGAGAGCCTTTTTTCCTGACGCTGCTCCGCCTTTCCGTTCTGCCTTGCCCTGGTGGCCTTCGCGTCCTGGGCTGTCAAAGCCTCACTGAAGGAACCAGAACCCCAGAAAGTCGTCGCCACCGGCGTGAGCCGTTCAGATCGTCACATCCGTCATCTTCGGCTTTACGTGCAAGCTCGGAAAACTACGAGATCATCGCTTTGAAGTGGGACATTTTGGGACATTGTCTTAGTTAGTCTTGTTGGGTTCCCGGCGGAGATCTTATTCTCTCAGCGCACCGATCGAGACCCGCGACCACCCCTTCCGATTACACCTCAGCCGCCTACTATTATTTTACGCTACGGCAATCGCTTTCATCGCAAGTTCGGCGGCGGAAGAACGCATGCCTGGTGCTCCTGGCTCCTTGTTACCGATAACCCCAAATCCCTCTCCGCTTCTCTGCTTCCCTGTGCTGCGGGACACCCCTTCACGGGCTGAGGGTGAAAAAAGTATGGCGAGATCGTACGATGGTTGCACCTTTCCTCCGCCGTTGAAAGGCTTGCCCGTGAGGTCAAACCGACCGGCGGTAGATGGCAAAGCTTTTCGGTAGAAGACCGCAGGTCTCGCGGCACCGCAAGTGTCGGCAGATGCCGCGGTCGATGAGACCGAACAAATGAGGTCAATCGCTCCGACGATCGCTGACAGAGGGATGCTTTTCTATTAAATGCTAACGCGTCCGGATCGAACCCGCCCATCGGCGTCGTGCCTGGTTGACCGATTTGCGGGGACTGAAGGACGGCAGTTCTTGATAGAAAGATCGCGACCTCGCTTATGGCCCTGCGACTCCACCCGATGGAGTAACCGTGGCCGGCCGCTGCCCGTCAACGAAAGCCCGGTCCGCCAGGGGATTGACTCTAAACGCCTGTTCACGCATACTGTAGAGGCCACCATAGACCAACCGTCCCGACGCCCGGAAGGTCTTTTTCGATGAACGTCGACCTGATCGGCAGGATTGCCAACACAAAGCTTAACCCTGTAAATTGCTTGAATCCGCTTTTCGAAGCGATTGTCAACTCGATTCACGCGATCGAAGACGCTAAGGAGAAGAACGGTAAGATCCGTATCCACATCAAGCGCGACGGGGTGCAAAGAGCGATCGAGGCCGAGGGGTCACTGGTGGGTTTGAACCCGATAGAGTCATTCATCATCGAAGACAACGGAATCGGTTTCACAGATGAAAACTTTTCCGCGTTCAAAACCTGCGATACAACAAAGAAAGCAGCCCGGGGCGGGAAAGGAGTGGGGCGGTTTCTCTGGCTAAAAGCGTTCACGCGAGCCGAAATCGAAAGCACCTATATCCATAACGACGCACTCTGGCGGCGAGCATTCGGTTTCACTCTGACCAAGGCTGGCGTGGTTCATGAGTGCGCAGAAAAAGCCCTCTCTGCAGAGCGCAAGACGGTCGTCACGCTGGTAGGATTCAAGCCCGATTTCCAGCGCAAGTGCCCGAAAACTGCAACGGCAATCGCCCGCCAAATCGTCGAGCATTGCCTAGAGTATTTCGTTCTCGACACCTGCCCGTCTATCCATCTGATCGACACAGATGCGGATGATCAGATCGACCTTATGCGGATGTTTTCGCGTGAGATAAAAGTGGAGGCGAGCTCCAGGAACGTCAAAATCAAGAATCAGCGGTTGCGCATCATCAACATGCTGATCAGCTCTAGCACCGACGACAAGCACCGGCTGTACTTCTGCGCCCACAAGCGCGCCGTTAGACCTTAAACAAGCGTGATACGAGGATTGACATAGGATTGACAGTGGCCCGCGCCCTGTGAAACAAGCCACGAAACAGGACGATGGAATTCGGAGTAGCGCTCACACGAAAACGACAAG
>JBKQMU010000241.1:0-2556 GCA_052146555.1 Isosphaeraceae bacterium | reverse complement strand
CCGGAGGCCCGGTTCCAGAGCTGGAAGAACCCGATCGGGGCATAGCCCCCGTAGTCGAAGTGCCCGACCCTGGAACCGGCCGGCCAGTCGCGCGGACCGTGATGGAAGTAATGCTTCTCATAAGGGTCCGGATCGGTCAGCCAGCTCAGCCAGGCAGCCTTCGACGGGCACTCGACCCGATCGATCCCATGGATGCAGGATGGGTCGAGCTCGACGTTCGCCAGGTGCTTGCGCGTGTTCCGCGGGAGCGCGGTGTCAGCATCGATGTGAGCCACCCAATCCTCGATCTTGAGGTGAGCCAGCCCGATGTTGATCGCCAGCGACTTGGCGAAGCTCTCGCCGCCCCGCTTGAAGTAGGGGCAAAAGGCGGTGCGGACGCCGTACCTCTGACAGACCGCCATCGTGCCGGCGTCCTCCTGCGAGGTCACAACGACCCAGTCGTCGAACAGCGGCTGATTGACCCGTATGATCTGCTCGAGGAAATCGTCATAGTGGAGGCAGACGGTGACCGCTTCGATTTTCATGGGAGAAACCATGCCGGGAAAAATTGAGATGACTCTGAAGCACGGCGCAGAAGAGATCGTGATAGCCCTATGGACACCGCGACGCGGATTTCAGCCGCCGGAAACACTGGTCGAGGACTTGCGCCAGTTCTTTTTGGCCACTGAGTTTGCCGATTGGCCGGAAAACATGGATGACTGGGACCCTACGGCGTCCTATCAGCTCTGCGCGCGGCCGGCGATCGCGTGATTATTCCGCGAACGCCACCTGGAAGTCCGCCGCGAGTGCTTGATCGAGCTGGGAATAGGAGGGGTCGAACTGGGAAGTCAGCGTCATGTTCTGGGTGTAGATGTCCGCTAGGGGCAATCGATCGTCCAGCGTCGTGATAATGTTGTTGGCGTTCATCGTCACGGTGATACTGTGCGTTCCGTCGCCCAGCACAATCGTCGCGAGCTGCGAGGCGTTCTGCTCATACTGAGTCCTGTCATCCGGCGTGGACGTGTACCAGCTCTCCAGGGATACCGTGAGCTGGCGACCGACGAGTTGCTGGATCTGGAGATAGCGGTTCGCCCAATAGTGCTTCATCATTTGGTTCGTGCAGGACATCGACAGGCTCTGGAAGGTCGTGCGGGCGGTACCTGTTCCGGCGCCGATCGTCACGGACCCGTTTCCGCCGGCCCCTGCCGTTGAGCAGGTGTTGATGAAGAGCCAGGGATTGACCGGGTAGTTCTCCGTCGAGGGTGCGCACCATGTGCTGGGAGTCGTGGTCGTGCCGAACGTGGGCACGGTCGCGGGGATACTGAAGGTCTGAGCCGTCGGATCCACGCTATTCAGATAGGCGAACGGGTTCCCGGCCGCGTAGCCTCCCACAAGCTGCAGCGTGAGGTCGCCAATCGTGGAGTTCTCGCTCAGCGTGAACTGCCAACTCGTGACGCGCACGCCCCTATAAAGCCTATGCTTATATGTGCCATCACCCTTCTGGATCGCGTGGAAGATCGAGACGCTGGGCAGGTTACCGACCTGGTTTCCCGCGACTCCCGCCGCGGGGCCATACTGCCACCCGGAACTGACGCCCGAGGCCCCGACCCAGCCCAGCGAATTGACTTGCTGACAAGCGAGCTGAAGCAGCATCTGGGTGAACGCGCCCGCGTAGAGCTTGGTCTTGTAAGTCCCCGTCATCTCCTGCTTGTCGGAGACGGTAAACGCGCGGGTGGCAAACCCGCCGCCGTAAGGCACCGAGACCATCACGGGCCGGGGCCGCATAGTGAAGCCGTCGTCTCCGTCCAGGCGAGCGTAAAATGCGGCGTAATTGGAGCCGCCGTCGGTGCCCGGTAATCCCGTCGAGGCGGCGACAGTCCAAATGTTGGCGCTCGCGGCCGGGGCGATCGGGTTGCAGTAAGGGTTGGCTCCCGATCCTCCCTCGAGCACGAACATGCAATATTCGCGTGACATGGCCGATCCTTATGCGGTCAAGATGAAACCCTGAACGTGACTCGCGACCGTGCAGGAGAAGTAGAACGCGGTGACGTCGATGGAAAGCGGGTTCGCCAGGTAAGCAGAGGTTGCAGACCAAAAGAACGGGATTCCCGCCTTGAGTAGGAACGTCTGGCCGCCGGCGCCGCTCGCGCCGTTCGTGTACCAGTACGTGTTGGTCGAAGCGACAAGGTATACCTGCTTGACGGATGCGTAAGCGAATGACAGGGTCACAAGCTGGTTGAGCGTCGAATCGGCGAACGACTCGTCGATCAGATGCTCGACGGCGCCGGTTTCCACGATCGCGCCTGAAAGGCCCGACGTGGAGAGCACTACGGTTTGGTTGATCATGCTTGGCTCCTGTTTAGGAATTGATCGGCGATTGAACTTCGATCTTGAGCTGGCCCTGGCCGGCGAAGAACACACCGTCAGGCGAAGGGTCGAATGCGGGCTGCGAGAAGAACACCAAGCCGCTGCGTGCGCCAGCCGCCACCAGCGTCCGGACGTTCGCCTGGTTGCCCCCGTCGGACGTGTAGAAGCACCTGGTGAGCATCCACCAGAAGTTTGTCAAGTCGTCGCAGC
>JBKQMU010000240.1:0-17634 GCA_052146555.1 Isosphaeraceae bacterium | reverse complement strand
CGGGCATGTCGGCGTGGGTCAGGATATAAGCCGAGTGTTTATGATAGCCCGAGTACGCGACGGACAGGCCGATCTCGTGGAGACGCGCCGCCCAGGACAGCAGGTGCAACGGGTATTCGGGATTGGTACGGAGGTCGAGGGACAGTTGGCGCAGCAGGTGCAGCGCCAGCACCTCGACCCGCTGTGCCTGCCGGCTTTCCACCTGATAGCGTTTCATGAACTGCGCGACAGTCGCGTCCCGCATGTCGTTTTGGTGGAATCGCCCGAGCAAGTCATAGAGGATGCCCTGCCGCATGGCACCAGTGGCCAACTCCATCCGCGACACCCCCAGCTCGGAGAAGATCGCGGACATGATCGACAAGCCACCGGGCAGCATCGGGATGCGGTCGGGACGCAGGCCTGGGTAGTCGAGCCTGCTTACGTCCCCCGCTTTGATCAGCTCCGCGCGGAGTCGCTCGAGGCCCTCAGCCGTGAGAACGCCGTTGCTCCACCCGCGCAATTGCTGGATATCACTCAGCGTGCGCGCCGTGCCGGAGGAGCCCACCGCCACCTGCCAGTGGCCTGCCGAGAACCCGCGTGCGATCGTCTCCAGCTCCACGCGCGCTGCCAACTCCGCCTGCTTCAGAGCGGTGCGGCTGATCCTGCCCCCGGGGAAGAACCTCAGGGTCCAGTTGACGCTACCCATGTACAGGCTTTCTAGCTTGTAAGGCTCGAACCCGCTGCCGATGATGAATTCGGTCGAGCCACCGCCGATGTCGACCACCAGACGTTTGTCGCGAGTGATTGGCATGCTGTGCGCCACGCCCAGGAAAATGAGGCGCGCCTCCTCGCGCCCGGCGACGATCTCAATGGGGGAGCCAAGTACCTCATTGGCGCGGGTGAGGAACTCCTTGGCATTCTTGGCGACCCGCAGGGTATTGGTGCCAACGGCGCGTATCGCCTCGGGTGGGAGCCCGCGGAGCCGCTCGCCAAAGCAGGCGAGTGTCTCCAAGGCCCTCTGCTGCGCCTCCTCGGTGAGCCGCTTGTCGGGCGTCAGGCCGGCGGCGAGCCGGACCGGATCGCGGAGAGAGTCAAGCGGGTAGATCTGGTCGTCCACCACGCGCCCGATCTCCAGGCGGAACGAATTCGACCCGAGGTCGACGGCGGCCAAAGTAGAATATTCAGCCATGTGTATTCGTGTTTTGAGAAGGCAGGGTTGACGACTTGCCGACAAGATCCATCCTCGCCCACTCGTGTGTCAGGGGATGAAGTCGGCGTGAACCAGGCGGGATCCGAAGCCAGCCTCGACATCCATGATGCACGGGCAGGGTCGTCGTATCAAAAGAATTCTAGCAACCGGCCGGGTTCCATCCGAATACGTTGCCCGATGCGGCCCGCGCTTTCCACCGGAGGTTATCCTGGGTCCCCTAGGGAGGTAATCACCAACCTCGCCGCGAAATCGAACCCTCCGAGGCGAGCCGCGAGTCGACCTCCAGGCCGGCGAAGCCTGGTCGTCCCGACGACCATGATTTGCACTCTCCACAGTTGCGGCCCTGGGCGATCAAGGCTCCGAGCTCCCCTCCTGTCAGCCCGACTTGAGGAGCCAACCCCAGCATCCACCCCGCGACGCTTGATCGCATGATGTCGCTGTTCATGCAAGTTTCATTGGATCAGCCGGTCTTTCTTGGCTACCTTGAGATATTACGCTCCGGTCTGGCCAGGGATAACACGGCGGCTTGGTGGCGTGGGCCGTCCGGACGCGACACACGGCCGGCGCAAGTTTCTCGTCGATTGCAGGTTGGTTCTCGCTCCCACCCACGCCACGCGGAGAACCCGACTGCGCTTGCAAGACTGAGATGCGATGATCATCATTTGTCCGCACTGCAACGCCCGCTTGAAAACGCACGACCAATCGTCTCGCACTCGGGGGAAATGTCCGCGCTGCCTTACGGCCTTTCCGCTGCGACCGACCCCGGTCGGGTTGCAGCCAGAGACGATGGCTGGAGAAGAGCCGGCCCCGACCCAGCTCGGCGAGGTCGAGAACCGGGCATTGCCAACAGAGACCTCGCTCTCGAATTCGATCTTGACCAGTGCATTCCAAGCCTTCGCCAATGCGGAAGCGAGTGACACGGAAGATCTCGATGTCTCGCCATCGCTGCTGGGCTGGCTGAGGGGGCTCCCTCGTCGCCTCGTGTCGGTCTGGAAGCGGATCCGGGACCCGCGCGGCGGCGATCTGTCGCTGCGTGTCATCATGGGAGCAGCGATGGGACTGGTTCTTGCCTTAGCCCTGGTGAGTGCCGCGGTCTTTTTCCTGAGGTCCAGGCCGGAGGGGGGGTCGCTCCTGGGCGGACGCGTCGTCCTGGAGGCCCCACTATCATCGAGCGAGGTCTTCGCGCTGGGCCAGGCGGTCGGAGCGACGGAGACGAAATCCAGTAAGCCTGGGTCCGGGCCCTTCACACGCGTGGCGATTTTGTCCCCGGTGAGAGAATCCCGATCCTTCGTGCTTCCAACGTTGGGTAAGACAAGCTACAGCGGTGAGCCCGACCCCTCGCTCATTGCGGATCCGGCACTGAAGAAAGGCGCGATCTTCTACTTCGGAGGGCCCGAGGCCTCGGCTGTATCGGGTCCCGTATTCGCGTCGCGGGGGCCCTTTGTCCTCGAGTCACGAGGCTTCCGTTCGACGGCCGCGTCCAAGGAAGCGACGATGGGCGAGGAAGGCAGCGCCACGCAGTCGCCACTGGAGGTCTTCAACCTTCGCGAGGGGAAGTCCGCGGGCAAGTTCGCGTGGGACGCACCGGTTTGGTTCCCTTCGCGGCTGGGTCCTGACGGCCTTTACCTGGTTGGCGCGGAGAATTCCGCCGACATGGCCACGACCCGCCGCAATGGCACCTTGTTTGTCTGGAAACGCGATCAAGCGGGGCCCTCGGGACGGATTCGGGTCGGTGGCTCGATCGGCTGGCTCGATTTTATCTCCGAGAACCAGCTCGCCGTGCTGACCTATCGAAGCACAGGGCCAGCGCTTGTGGTTTGGAATGTGGCGGAGGCCACTGAACTTCTTGCGGTGGAATTGCCGGCCGAGCAGTTCGAGCCTCCCACGCGTGATCGGTTCGCCCGCCAGGTCGTGACCGAGGACACGAAGATTTACGCGCCTGACGCGTGGGCCGGGGCGATCAGCCCCGGCGGCCGGATGCTCATCCTGGGGGGGAAAAGCGCGCTGGTCGTCGTCTCCCTGTCCGAGAACCGGCTGCTGGGAACGCTAGGAATCCCCACGCGGCTTGGACTTGCGGCCGATCCGAAATCGCCCAATTCCAAGAACGCCCCCTCTTACCGGGGACTGGGCTTTTCTTCGGATGGCCGCTTCCTCATGGGCTTGCTCCAGACTGATGCGCTCTGGCTGGTGTCTTGGTCGCTCGAGAGTGGTCAGCCGGTAGGGGCGGTTCCGCTCGATTCCACGGTGTACCGCGGCGCCCCCTTTCCTGGCCCGGAGCCGATGACCCTTTTCTTGCCGTTTGTCGAGGCGACCGCCGGCCGCCAAGCGAGCGTCTATATGGAGGGGCTGTCCCTTGGTCCCGGAGCGGTTATCGATCAGACAACCGGAGATACCGTCTGCAAGCTCGAGTTCCTACCCATAAGGCGGCTGGACGAGCGCCGGGTGCTGGTGACCAGCGACTTAGCATCACTTCCGGACCTGCCGTTGCCGCCGGCCTTGAAATCCGCCGCCAGTGACCCCACAGCACTTTCCGCCAGCCAGCGTGCCGCGCTGGAGATGGCGCGGCGGGCGTGGCGCGCGGCCTTCGCGGCCTCGTTCGACCGCCAAGCGATGCGTGAACGTATGACCGAGCAATCCGGAACGACGTCATGGTTGCCGGTCACGCTAGGGGTCCGATCGAAGGACGTCGTCTTCAGGCCGGCCCCGCCCTCGAAATGGACGCCTTTACCGCCCTTGCCTCCGGTTGCCTCGGGGCTCTCCGGTCTTGCGAGCGTGCCGGCGACACGACCTCTCTTCGCCGAGTCTGAGGTGGCCTTCCTGGCGCTTGCGGAGCCCGACGAAGACGCACGCCAGCGGGCCACTCTCGCGGTGCAACGGTATGACCTGCGAACCGGGCGGAAGCTCGGCGATGCCTTCGTCACCACGCCCTCGTCGGTCTCTCAACGGCAGGAGTTCACGTTCGATCCTTATCGTGTGCCCATCGCCGCGGCGCTTTCCAGGGACGGTGCCTATATGGCGATGCGCGACCCTGTGACCTTCGCGGGCATCGACGTCTGGGATCGGCATGGGGTGCGCGTCCTGCGTTTGATTCCGTATGGGCCGGAAACGCCCGTGCAGTGGGTCGGATGGTCGCGACAGGGACGTCTGCTGTCCATCGGGGCGGGCAAGTTTTCGTGCTGGGAGCTGCGCGACGGCAAGGCGGTCTTCGAGGTCGATGGCGATTATCGTCTGCCCGTGGCCGAGGTCCGAGGCCGGGCCTGGCTTGCCGCCGCGGCCGCCAATCACGTTGATTTCTTAGATACCGACAGCGGGCAGTGTCTGGGCCGGCTCTCACTCAAGGGAGCGGCCACGTCCGACGGGTCCGATGACATGACGATCTCTCCTGAAGGCTCGCTTCTGGCCTATCTAGGCAAGCCGTCCGGGGCTGGCGTGGCGGGGGCTGACCGCGCGGACGATCGTCTGCTTCTTTCCTGGGACCTGCGGGATGGAAACCCGTTCTCGCCCGTCGCGGTACCGTCGGTCCCGGGACGGGCGATCGTCGCCATTGACCCTCAGCGCGTGCTGATCGGCAACCTGGTCTGGGACGTGAGCATCGGACTAGGCGTCTGTCAGTTCGAGATCGCAGCCGCTCACAGCCTGACCGACGGACCGGTGCCGGGCGCTCCGGATGATCGGCTCTGGTGCGTCCTATCCGGTCAGAACGCCGGCGAGAGTCGGTTGCTGCCGGCGAACCGGCCCGGATTCGACCCGGGCCCCTTCGATGCCAATGTCCTCTTCACAAGGAAAGAACCGCTCGCTCTGGAGATCGATCTGGGCACTGCGGAGCGGAGCCGCGAGTTTGGCCGTCTCCAGCTCGCCTGGCTCCAATCTCGAGGCTTCAAGATCGGGCCAGGCGGCTGGCGGCTGCGCGTCACTTACAAGGTCAGCGACACGGGCAAGCGTTTGCCGGACGGGACTGTCGTCCCCACCGCCCTGGTCCGTCAGGTGCTCTTGAACCCTCTCAACCAGGAGGCCTGGAATCGCGAGCAGGCCCACACCTTTGGCGACAGCAGCAAGTATTACATCGGCAACAAAGCCACCGGCAAGAACTCATCGGCTGACCTGACTGAGCCCTACGACTTCGGCGGCCAATCCGGCAGGGAAGCGATCGTCGAAGAAATGCTCGACAAGTCGGCTCACCAGCCGATCGAACTGCCCGAGACCCTGGGCAAATTCGAGAATCGCTTTCAGTCGTTTCCGGTAACGATCCCGCTAAAGCTCAGCGAACCAGCGCATTGAGCTCTTGGCTTGGTGGGCAGGCGGCAGTGGGCGGTGGACCGTGGGTCGTCCCGAGTGCCATGCTCACGTCCGAGTGAGCGTGCCAGTTGTCGGCTGGCGGAAGGGCAAGCGACACGCTTGCGATGACGCAGGCGTGGCACCCGACGTTGAACACTGCTTCTTTTGAGCCCGTAATCTCTGATCGGACGCTACACTCAGGCTCTTGGCCCCGGATCGCCGGCTGGCCGTCGCGAGCTTTCCAGCCTTCACCGGTGCACTGGTCGAGGTGCTGCACCTGGACAAGACTTGCCAGCTCGAACGAGTCTAGCGCCGCTTCGCCGTCGACCGGGAGGAAGCGGTATCAGCCTGCTCTGACTCGAGCGCCGGTTCTTCCGTGTCGCCGGGGTAAAAATCGAAGAACCGTTGGCCGGCGAAGTAGTCGGCCATGGCCTGGCGGACAGCGCGAAGCTGCTTGAGGAAGCGAGCGTACTGACGGATCAGGCGCGTCCGCTGCTCTTCAGGCATCTCGAGGATATCGACGTAGAAACGACGGGCGCGACGGGTGTCGTAGAAGCTCCAGAGACGCTTGATTCTGAGTCCCGATTCCTGGTCCTCGAACTCAAGCATTCGGGCGTATTGCCGAGCCTTCATCTTCTTGGCGTACTTCACCAGCTCGGCAGGACTCTCAAAGCCACCTTGTCGGTCGATCCAGGCCACGATGTCCTCGGTGCACAGACGCGGCCCCTTCTCGGCGCAGAGCTCTTTAAGGCTGGCGACGATCTCGGCGGGTCCCATGCGCTTCTCCTTCGTGCCACCGACCGCTTAAGGTCTGCGATGGAGCACGGCCTCCGTGCCGTGCTCCATCAGAAAATTGCAGAATCCACTCAAGAACCGACTGGCCAATTCTAGCCACCTGGATATCGGCTGTCGATGGACTGCCGTCTACTCAGGCCCTAAATTCTTTTCCGTCTGCCCCAGCCGCGCACGGCTCGCCTGATGCCGCGGCGGAGGGAGGTCATTTCCGAACCCGAGCGGCAAGTCTATAAGGGAGGAATGGGAACGAAGCGTCGGCTTCTTGCTGGAACATGGAACCGAGAGGGCGGCCATGACGTGTTGGTCGAGATTTGCCGTGTGTTGTGTCTTGCTTCTGGCGTGTCTGGTGTTGCCGTGCCAGGCGGGATCAGCGTTTTCACCCTCGGACGAGAGTGCGGCCAAACGCGGCCGCAGCGCACTTCTTGAGCACAGTTACTTGAAGGCGGAATGGCCGATCGAGGCGTACCGAAACGCGTGGAAGCTCTGGGGCACGCCGGCGCCTGATCCGGTAAAGGACCCCTCCGGTTACGCCGCGGCGTTCGCTCGCTATTACGGGCTTCACCCTTCGCCCTACCCCAACGACGAGCTGCCCATGGGGCTGCGGTCGTCACACACGCCCGACGGCACGCGCACCGGCATCCAGGTTGATTGTCTGATCTGCCACGGCGGCTCGATCGGTGGCAAGAGCTACGTCGGACTGCCCAATACGCAGGTCGATTATCAATTGCTCTTAAATGATCTCTATCGCAGCCAGGGCAAGCGCCCGCCACTCTTCCCGTTCGTGCTCAACACGGCCCGCGGCACGACCAACGCCGGCATGTTGTCCGTCTTCCTCCTGAGCCTTCGCAATCCGGACATGTCGATGCGACGGTTTCCACTTCCTCTGGGCGCTGGCCTTCCCGAGCTCGATGCGCCGCCTTGGTGGAACCTGAAACACAAGAAGACGATGTATTATGATGGCCGGACACCGGCTGCTTCCGTCCGGGCGAACATGCAGTTTCTCATGGGCGAGAAGTCCCTGGAAGAATTCAACGCCCTCGAGCCGGCCTTCCGGGATATTCAGGCCTATTTTCTGAGTCTCGAGCCGCCGCGCTATCCGTTTCCGATCGACGCAGCGCGGAGCCGCCGCGGTCAGGCGATCTTCGAGCGCACTTGCTCACGCTGCCACGGCACTTACGGTGAAAACCGGTCGTATCCTAACAAGATCGTTTCGCTCTCGGTCATCGGCACGGACCCGGCGCGGTCGCTGGGGCTCTCGGACGGGTTCGTCCAGCACTACAATGAGACCTGGTTCGGCGAGCACTATCCGGTCAGCTTGCAGCGGAAGGGCTACCAGGCGCCTCCTCTGGACGGCATATGGGCGACTGCTCCGTACCTTCATAATGGATCGGTTCCCACGCTTCACGCCTTGCTCGACTCGCCCACGCGTCCCGGGCGGTTTACTCGTCCTTCCTCAACGGACTTCGAGAATTACGACACCCAGGATGTCGGCTGGAAGCATCGCGTCGCGAGTGAACCGAGCCCCGCGGTGAAGTCCGCGCCGATGCACGAAGCGCATTTCATTTTCGACACGTCCCGCTATGGCCTCAGCAACCGCGGCCATACGTTCGGCGACCGCTTGACGGACGATCAGAGAACCGACCTGATCGAGTATCTCAAGACGCTGTAGCTAGCCACGCCGTTGCCCGATGGTCGCCGGGCGACCGACTCGGATTCGCGGATGGCCTGCAGGATGTTGCCGCCGAGAAGGCAGTCACACTCCGCGTCTGGAATCTGCTCGCAAGCAATTGCTATCGGTGCTGGGAAGCGCCGACGGGACGCGTACGCCGTTCTGAGTTACTACCGGCAAGAATGACAGGTGAGCCACGATCATTACGGGACGACAGTGACCGTTCCGAACTGGTGAAAATGCTCGTCAAAAGCGACGGCGGTAGTGATGTGAAGGCGTTCCATCACCACCCGGCTGACGCAATCGGTGAAGCTCCATCCCTTATCGCGATAGGTACTGAATATCTGCCAGGCGTTTCTTACATCGGCCTGGGTGACCCATTCCAGGTCGCACACGTCGCCGTTGAAAAGGGATGGGCCGACTTCCAAGGCACGCTGATACTCTCCGCGAACCTTGAGAACCGTCAAGAGTTCATCTAGGACGTAGTCTGTGGTGATAAGTGGATACGTGTTCTGCTCAAACCATTCGCGCGCGGCAGGATAATCCCCGTCCGAAGGCACGAGCCGGGCAAACCACGCTCCGGTATCGACAAAGATCGGGGTCATTGGCCGTAAAGTATCCGGTCATGATCTCGATTCGAGAGCCCATCGGCCATGGCCGCCGTAGGCATAGCGTCCAGCTTATGCCCCAACCGCCGAAGATTTGCGAGTTGTCGGGCGGTTCGGTCAAGAGATTCGTCCCTCGTGCTGGCGGCCACCGACTCGTTCACCTCCTCGGGTTCTTGGTAGCGTTCCCCTACCAATCGCAAAGCTTCGTCGATCACCTCGTCGGACGAGGCAAACTTTCCGGCCCGCAAAAGGGAAAGAATCACCTGCTCCCTGTGACCCGATAAATGGATCGTCATAATACGTTGCCTCCTTCGGCTTTTAGCCTACCGCAGCACTCGCCGCTTGCCAAGAAAGAATCCTTGCGTCCGCATCTGCCGCTGGCTGGCCGAGCTGCCCGTTCTATCCTTATGGTAAAGCCTTCGATTTCTTAGCAGGCCGGCGCGTGAAGAATGCACCGTGCCCGCTGGAGCCAAGCCGCTCTTCAGTCCCGAGGTTCTGCGCCCTCGCCTTGCTGGCCTTGATCTGCCCGGCGATCTCACTGGAATGCGGCGCCAGGCGCCCGGCTGAAATCCCCAAGGCTCTCTCGCCGGCTGGCTCGCGATTGATTAAACTGAGGCGTCTGGCTTCCGCCACGGACGGGAGGCCTTTGGGGATTTTGCCCTCTAGCCATTGAGGTGTCGCGTGCCTCTTCGTCCTCGCAAGAAAAAATCCCGTCAGCAGAAGTTTCATCGCTGTCCTCGGTGCGGCGGCCAGGTGCGCAAGCGCTCGTTCCGCTGCAAGAAGTGCTCCGAAGGCCAGCGCTGAGGCTCGCAAGTCCGCTCTCCAGTCCAGCAGCACACCCTCGCGCAGGCGGCATGGCTCGTTTTCCCGGATCCAGAGCACCCCTCATGAAATGGCTGCACGTCGCGCTGGCCTTGGGCTGGTGCTGGGCGCTCTCGTTTGCCGCCCTGGCGGACTCACCGGAGGGGCCATCTCCCGAAGCCATCAGTTCGATCACGGCCAGCGAGATTGGCGGGCATCTGCGGTTCCTGGCGTCGGACCTGATGAAGGGGCGGGACACGGGCTCGCCCGAGACGCGTCTGGCCGCCGAGTACCTGGCCTCCGGCCTTTTCGCCGCCGGCGCAACACCCTTGGGCGATCAGGCGCCTGCGGGCCAAACTTATTTCCAAAGCTTTTCACTAGAAGAAGTTACCCCGCTTGAGCAAGGCACTTCGCTGGAATTGATTGTCGAGACCAGCGATTTTCGGCGGATTGTTCCCTGCAAGCTGGGGGAAGATTTCATCCTCGATCCGCACGGAATCGTCGCGGGGGAAGTTGAAGCGCCTGTGACCTTCGCGGGCTACGGCCGGGTGAATCCCGATCGGAAGCTCGACGACTTCGAGGGCCTCGACGTCAAGAACCACTTCGTCCTGGTCTACGACGGGGAGCCCGAGAAAGATAAGGCCAACGGCGGACCGCAAACCGTTCCCATATTCAACCCGTTCCCCAAGCGTCAGGCCGCGCAAAGCAAAGGGGCCCTAGGCGTGCTCGTCGTCAAGCCGCCGGGTCGGAAGACGCCCACCCCGCTGATCCCTTTTAGCGCCGCCAACCAGGGCTTCGGAAGATCCGCGACGACCCTCGGGAGTGCCCCGGCCAGCTTGCCGCTGCTCTTCCTTGCCGACCCGGTTCGCGATCTGCTGGAAAGCTCAGTGGGCCTAGACGCCGAGCGGAAGCTCACCATGCCGCAGCACGGCATTCTCCGGGCCCGGTTCCGTTTTGCCGACCACAGGGTGCGCAAGTCCGATCGCAATGTGTTGGGCTTCTTTCCCGGCGCCGACCCTGCCAAGCGGAAAGAGGTCGTCATCTTCAGTGCCCACTACGATCATGTCGGCGTGAACGATCAAGGTGAGATTTTCAACGGCTCTGATGATAACGCCTCGGGCACGAGTGGGCTTTTGGAAATTGCAGAGGCCTTCGGCAAGACGCCGCGGCCGCCGCGGAGCGTGGCCTTTCTGTGGGTTTCGGGAGAGGAAAAGGGGCTGCTTGGAAGCCATTGGTTTGCCGACCACCCGACCTTGCCGGTTGATAGCAAGATCGTGGCCGACATCAATCTCGACATGATCAGCCGCAACGACCGGAAGCAGATCAGCATCACTCCGTCGCCTCAGCATGGCCAGTACAATTCACTGGTTCCCGCCGCACTCATCGCCTGCAAGGCCGAGGGGATGGAAGCCGTCTTCGACGCCGACCAGTTCTTTTCCCGGTCCGATAGCTCGAGCTTTGCCCGCAAGGGCATACCTGTGATCTTCTTCTTCGCCGGCCTCCATGCCGATTATCACCGGCCGACCGACGACTATGACGTGGCCGACCTCGAGAAAGCCACGCACGTCGCGCGCGCGGCCTTCCGCCTGGGCTGGCAGATTGCGCAAGCTTCAGACGTTCCCAGAAAGATTCCAGTCGATGTGGGGCAGGCTCCCGCCTCGACCGCCTCTCGACCTTGAAGCGGCTTTCTTGAGATTTCCGTCCGCTCAGAGTTCGCCGTTACCGGGGTCGAGGACCGTCAGCTCGCTCGCGTCGACCATGGATGGATCGACCGAATTGCGCAGTTGTTTGGGCTCATGTGCGATGATTCCCCGGCGGGTCGCACAGGCCAGGCAAATGCGATCGTCTGCCCGCTGGAGGCAGAGCTCGCCGTCCCGCAGGCGGTGATAATAATCTTGGCCCGGAGCCATGATATGGCAGAATTCGCGTTCACTTCCACGCTTGATCGTAACGGTCCAGCCGGGCTCAAAAATGAAGATGCGCGTGGCCGGAAGCTGGTCGCCGTCGGACTCGATCGCTTCCGTCGTTGGGGCTGCCGGAATGCCGTTTTCGTAGCTCATGGGTGCTTGATCTCCTCGGAACGAGCTGTTTCCGCACCAGCCGGGCGAGCCAGCGAGCCGTCGATCGATCCAGAGTGTGAAGCCCGGCTCGGGGGGCGGATTCCGCAGACCTCGTCGGTGCAGGCGACATCCCGAGGACGTCCCCTTGCAATTCTATTATAGATGCGCCTGCCGGCCCACGCGACACCCGGCAACCAGGCCACCACCATGAACGGCCAGAAGAGCGGAAGCCAGGCGCAAAGCTCGCGCATGGCGTCGAACCCGGCGGTCACCCGATTAGTCGTCGAGCGGACCACGTGCATCGACTCCATGCATGCAGCGCGTGTCAGACCCGGATGCACCGCGTCGACATCGACGGCAGTCAGGTCCAGTGGCTCGATGACCCGGTCAGGATCGGCCGCGGTCAGAAGCGCCATCGAGGCTCGACACCGCGGACAGTCGCCATCGAAGAGAACCTGCACGGCCGGCTGCGATAGCCCGGTAACCAGGCTGCGGAGCCACGAACCGGAAACCAAAGCGAGGTTCGCCGCGATCATCGCCAGTCCGAACTCGGTGAGTCCCGGCGCAACCCAGGCGATTCCCAGGTGCAAGAGTACCGCTCCGGCCAGAAGCAGCGGGCGAAACGTGCGAGTCCAGATCAAGATCGGATAGAGCAGCTCGAGGGCCAGGCTGGCATGAGTGAGCCCATTGATGACCAGCGGCCACTCTGCCAAGGGGGTGAAATCACGTGTCACGAACTCGCCGGCGGTCATGGTTCCCCAGATCGCCATGCCGGTCCACCACGACGGCCCTTGGATCTTGGCCAGGCCCGCCATCGCGTAGATGAAAGCGAGATGAAGCTGGATCAAGCGGAGGGCAAGATTGGCCGTGACCGAGGGAACCGCGGCGCCTGGCTCATCGCTAGTGACCCGGCGGCCAGCCGTCGAGCCCGGCGGCCGAGGCTGCCGCGCCGCCGCACGGGCGCTGCGCCACCGCCGCAGGAATCGATCGAGCGAGATCGCCTGGCCGCTGCTGAACGTCGCCGCCAGGTAGAGAATCGAGGTCGAGACGATCTGGTCGAAACCGAAGAGTGCGATCGGCACTCGGCGCACCGTCGAAACGACAATCACCCAGGCCAGCACGGCCGTCAGGCGGCTTGCCAGCCCGACCGTGAAGAGGCCAAGAATCACTAAAGAGATCAGCCAGGCCGGACGTAAGAGGTTGTCGGGCACCAGGAACCAGAACGACCAGGCAAAAGGCTGACGCTGCCGCAGGCTCTCCCAGATGAGCGCGGGGTCGGCCCATCCTTTTGTGCCGAAGAAATCGTGCAGGTCCAGGCCCAGAACCAGCAAGCTCCAGAACGCCAGCCCCCCGATGACGATGCGAATGAGGCCCAAGGCCGTCGGATCGGCGGGCCGGAAGAAAAACGTGTTCCAGCCCCGCCCCAGCGTTGAGGCCAGCTCTCCGAGATAGCCCGCCAGGTCGCTCACGAGCCTTCGCACGCGAACTCTCCAATCCATTCCGGAGTCGTAAAGAGCGATTCGTCAAAGAGATCGAACCGGGGCTGGCCGGGAGCAGACAACGCTTCTTGAACGTGGCCGGGATCAGGAATCAAATGCTGGCTGGCGTGGAGGATCACACCCGTGCAACCAGGATGAACCGTGTAGAGATGACGGGCGTACGCAGCCGCCAGACGGCTTTTCGCGGCGTCTCCGGTCATCCGCCGCGCATCCGCGACGTCGGTGAACAGTGCATTGGCAAGAGCAAGCTGGCGCTGATGCCTCATCCGGGGACCACTTATGTTTCGATCGGGAAGCCGGACGGTCTGGTCCGGGCGGCCTTCGCCAAAGCGTAGCGTGGCGGTGATCACGGGCGTCGGCGGCGGCTCAGCGTAATACCGGTACGCATAGCCCTGATCGACGAGGTCGTGATAGGGCCTGAAAAAATCGGCAACCCTCCGCTCCAGGAATGAGGACGGAGGTACTCCCAGTGCTCCGGAGACGACCGCCGCCATGTGGTAGAAAAGCGCGAAACTCGCCAGTCCACGCGCCCATCCCGGCCAAGTCCCAGCTCGCGGGCTGGCCGACTCTCCAGGTGCCGTCGTGAGAGTAGCGGCGAACGGTCCGGCCGGTCTCGATTTCTTCTCCATCCGGGAAACCTCCCACCATGCGTAGGGAAGGTCGGACAAAGGGGAAGCTTTCGCTCGCGATCGTCCGCCCCGGCTCGACCACGCGTCTCACAGGTACTCAACCATATCCTCTTGCCTCTTTTCCGGCCAGGAAGTCTTCCTCATCGCCTCGATCCATTCGACACAATCCTTACGCGTAGTTTCTCTATTCCATTTCTTTCAGCCATTTTGACGAGCTTCGGTTGCAGGGCCTGGCAGCGGACATTAGAATTTGACCGGCCTGAGCAGAGAATAGGGATCAGGGCGACCTGGTGGGTAGTAGATTGTACGCACGCCTGTGCGCGTAAGCGGCACGATCCGGAGGCCCGGCCGATTCCGAGGTGCACCAGGGTGGTCAGAGGTGCCGGTCGCACGTCAGCATTTCTCATTGGTTTTGCAACGCGGAGGAACGACATGCAAGGTACGATCGTGATGTTGATGGCGCTCAGCGGGCTGGGCTGTCATCACAAGTCATGCGACGTGGCGTTCGCCCCGTCCTACTATGGTTCCGGCGGCTGCTACGGCGGCTGCTACGGGGGCGACTATTCGACGGTCGTCGAGCCTTCCTGCTACAGCTCCTGCTATGCCGATGGATACAGCGGTTGCTACAGCGGCGGCTATGGCGGTTGCTATAGCGGCGGCTATGGCGGCGGCTACGGTTACGACGACTGCGGCTATGGCTGTGGCGGCGGCCGGCGCGGGTGCGGCCTGTTCAGGGCCCTCTTCAGCTGCTTTGGCGGCTGGGGCCGGGGCAGCGGATGCTTCGGCGGTCACCATCGCCGTTATGACTCATGCTACGCTGCCGATTACGGTTGCTACTCGACGGGTTACTCGGACTACGCTCCTGCGGTCTTCGGCTCGAGCATGCCGATCTACGAGACGCCGATAAGCTCGGGCCAGGCAATGGTCGCGCCTTCAAAGTACGGGACACCGGCCTCCGAGTCAGCGCCGAGCCCTGCCACACCCGCAACGCCGCCGAGCCCCAAGCCGCTGTCGACTCAGCCGGAAGAGACGACGCCACCGCCTTCCAACACAACACCTCCACCGCCTGCGCCGGCGAACACGACGTCTCCGAACCCGCCGATTGCGGCTCCGCCGCCACCGGCCGCCGGTGAGTCGCTGATTCCCAAAGTTCCGACCCCGGCTGTCGAGAAGCCCAGAATCTGATCTGGACCAAGCCTTCCCTCACTCAACCATTTGCCCCTCGAATTTCAGCGTTCTCGACCGCCGGAGGCTCACCCGAGCCCCCGGCGGTTTTTTTGCACTTTCCCTCGGCGATGCCCCGGGCCCATAGCGCCGGGCGGCAAGACATCCCGGTCGAATCTAAGTGCTGCGCTACCATCCGGGGATCATCTTCCCCTGAACGTGGTCCTGCCGTATCCTAGAATCCCGGGTCGTTCGAATCCTGAAAGCCTGGGATTCTTGGATTGGTATCTCTGACCTGTTCTATGCAATCCTGAAATTCCCCGGGTTGCCTCCTCGCGACGCGGCCGGAGCGCGACACGCGTCGATTTCGACCCGGGCTCCGGAGGCCCTCCTTCCCATGCACGGTTCGTTGGCTAGAGGAGAGACACTGTCGGTCTCACCCGAGGAATCCGCCCTCGCTTCTCCGTCTCTTCCCGCCTTCGCCAGCGATCGCGAGCGCCGGGAACGGCTCCTCGAAACCATGGGCGAGCCGCTCTGCCGCAAGTTTGGCGTTTATCGGATCCCCGACGATCTCGTCCTGTCGGTCGTCATTCCCGTCTATAACGAGAAGCAGACCATCCACGAGATCCTCCGCCGGGTGCGGGCCATTCCGATCAACAAGCAGATCATCGTCGTCGACGACTGCTCGACCGACGGCACGCGGCAGATCCTCACCGAACTCGCCGACGGCGAGCCCAACCTCACGATCGTCTTCCACGAGGTCAACCGGGGCAAAGGCGCTGCGCTTCGAACCGGCTTTGCGCATGCCACCGGCGATGTCGTGATCGTGCAAGACGCTGACCTGGAATACGAGCCCGAGCAGTACCCCGATCTCCTCCAGCCGATCGTCGAGGGCAAGGCCGACGTCGTCTTCGGCTCAAGGTTCATCGGCGAGACTCATCGCGTGCTCTATTTCTGGCATTCGGTGGCCAACAAGGGGCTGACCCTACTCTCAAACATGTTTACAAACTTGAATTTGACAGACATGGAAGTCTGCTACAAGCTCTTCCGGCGTGAGGTGATCCAGGGAATCACGCTCAAGAGCGATCGGTTTGGTTTCGAGCCCGAAGTCACTGCCAAAGTCGCCCGCTTTCAGCTCAAGGACGAAAACGGCCAGACGCGCCCCTGCCGGATCTATGAGATTCCCGTTTCCTACCACGGCCGGACCTATCGCGAGGGCAAGAAAATTGGCATCAAGGACGGGTTCCAGGCTCTCTACTGCATCGTTCGCTACGCGTGGGGGGACTGAGGAGCCGTGTGGAATTCAGCTGCGCCATTCGAGCCGTGATCACGTCCCTGGGTGCCTGAGGCAGAGCGATGCGATGCCCTCAGAGCCGAGGCCGGTCGTCTGGGGCGCGCGCGACTCTGCACCAGCCACACGATACGGGTGAATGGTCAGTTTCTTCTCACGCACCATGCTGCCCGAGGGGAAAGTCGACCTCGTCTTGATGGTCGACGTCTATCACGAATGCACCGATCGCGAGACCGGCTTGGCCGGGCTACACAAGGCTCTCCGGCCTGGGGGCCGGCTTGTCCTCGTCGAGTTCCGCGGCGAGGACCCCGAAGTGCCCATCAAGCCCGAGCACAAGATGACGCTCAAACAGGTTCGCCGCGAGGTCCAGCCGCAAGGTTCTTGCTTCCAGAGCTCACTTGAGTTCCTTCCCTGGCAGCACGTCATCATCTTCGAGAAATCCACGTTCAAGGACGAAACAACCGCCCCTGAAAGCAGGAATGGAAGCCGCGGCGCATGCTCAATTTCGGGATCCGGCCGGTCCTGACACTGAGTTCACGATACGGTCTCTCGAGGGCGCGGGTCTCGCACCAGGCCGGACCGGCGCCATCGACACACTCCGTGTGCCTCACTTCGAGCCCTCGCCCTTCTCGTCCATGTGGGTGATCGTGTCGACGTCCGCCTTAATCGCTTGCCCATTGACCGTGATCTGCATCGTCATCTTCAAGTTTAACTCCGACCCTCGGAGGACGCCGGCCTTGGGGTCGAAGCGGACCCCGCCCTTGCCGTCGGACGAGAGCATTTTGATCGTCGTAGGTCCCTCGGGCGGCGCTTTGATGTCGGCGTTGACGACCATCCCGATCCGGTCGTCGGCCCCGGTGAGGCCCTCAAACGTGTAAGTCGTGTCCAGCACGATGGTGCCGAACGGCCACGGTTGACTCTTGTTCGACTTCCAGGTGTCCCCCTTGACCAGCGGCCCTTCGGGCAAGACGATCGTGGCCTGGCTGGTGGTTTTCTTGATCCAATCCTCCGAGAACATGGCTCCGCCTCCCCCGGCGGGGCCAAGGCTCTTGAAGGCATCGAGTATCTTCGGCGGCACGGTCACCCCCGAGATATCGCCTCGCGCACTCATCTTCATGTGAATAGGGCTGCCAACCAAACCACGTAACATCTTCGCCGCAGGCGGCTCCTCGCCGGCTGGCTCGGTCTTGGTGTCGAACTTCGTGTCGTTACCCGGCCCGGAGACGGTCAGGAGGATTCGGTCCATGGTCTGGTCCATCTCGGCGTTGCCGGACGCATCGACGCCGGTCACCTTCCAGCTCATGTCCGTCTCCTGGTTCTGCAACACCTCGAATGTCTTGCCGCTGACTTCGCTCTTGCTTCTGACCTTCTGAGTGAGCGTGTAGTGGAGGGCCTGGCCCTTGTTGAATTTCCAGCGGAGGGGTTCGTCGCCGCGGGCCGCCGTGGCGGCAAGCGTTAGGGCCGACGCCACAACCAAGAGCGCGCGGACACGGACCGGAGTCGTCGTCATGATCTGGTACCCAGTTCTTATACCCCGCGCGTCCCTGACTGAGACATTCCCGCTCCCCGCGTAATCTGATACGCTTGGGCCGTTTCTCGTAAGGATGTTCACCGAGATCGAGTCCCCATGCAAGGATGCGCACCATGGCTTGGC
>JBKQMU010000239.1:0-34856 GCA_052146555.1 Isosphaeraceae bacterium | reverse complement strand
CTTTCAGGCCGCCATCGAAGCGACCATTGCCAGCCTTCCGACCAGCCACGCCGAGCAACTGAAGACCCTGATGACACTCAACTTCCAACAATTCAAAGACGTCTCACTCATGGCCGCGTAAGGTATAGGCGGATTCAGATGGACAATCTACCGGGATTCGGATGATCGCCTCTATCTGGAACATCTAAGCCAAAGCGGTAAAAAAGTGGACGAGACAGAACTCACCGAGCTTCCTTCTTCGGTGGGCAGGAAGTTCGACGAAAAGAAATCAGACGATGATAATATAAATTATTTCTTTATTGAAGAAGAGGGCGACTTTCAAATCCATTTGAAGGATGGGAGGGTCTGGAAGTCTCAGGCGATCGATCGGGATTGATGGTCGCTTCCCAACGTCGCAGCGCGAGTCGTCGCCGAGTTATAGCGAAAGGAATCGACTTGACCAAACCCCGCTTTGCAGGTCGATGCGGTCCATAATTTCGTTACTGCTCAGGGACCGTTCCCCTTCCTCTCGGTGTAACGACGGACGTGTGCTCTGGTCCCTGGAGTGTTGCGGGTCGATTGGGAACGGTGGGCAGGGGAAAAAGCAGACTCGGATTCGGCTTTCTGCTTCTTCTCCAACTCTGACTGCGACAATCGGATGCTGCTTCGTCGGGAGTGCCTCGCCGCTTCCTCCGACGAGGTTGTAGGCGCTGGGAGATGCGATTCGCCGATTGGCCAATCTTGAACTTTCTGAAGCAGAGACATCGCTACTTCGCCGTCCAACGCGGGAAAAACAATCTCCTGTGCCGGCGGCAACTTTAACCGCCCACGCGCGATGGGACATTGCGTCGATCGCGGATACTCGTTCACGATTTTCTCGTACCACCCCTTGGCGCCCGCCGCGTTCGCCTTGGCGAGATTGTCGCCCATTATGAGCCAAGATTCGGCCCTGGGCTCGTACTTTGGAACGGTCATCTCGTGGTACTTGTCTACGACGGGAGCCCAAAGTCCCCGCTTGCTCTCGCGTGCTTCGCGCTCAGTGGCGCGGAAGTCGTCCATCCTTTCGGGATCGAATCTGTGTTTCAGATATGCAAAACCAAAGCCCTGCTTGATGATCTCTTTGTTGACGAACAGGCCGTCAGTCTGTCTAAAAACATACGCGAGCAGCCGCCCATTCCCGTCTCGACTTCCGGGGCTCTCTTGTAGCTCGAGCCGCATCTGCTGATTGAGCGTGATCTGAGTGATAAACCGTGTCGCTTCTCTAGCGAAATACTGAACTGGCGTTCCGGAATCGACTTCTTCGGGTGTATCGACCCCAATAAGCCGGACGGTCTCAGGCTTACCCCCGTGCTGAACGACGATCGTGTACCCATCGAGGACGCGGACCACCATCCCGTCTGGAACTTGTCGAGAGGGCTGATTCGATGGTGATTCCGTCTGGCTGCCCAATAGACTCTGAGTCTGGCGCGGCGAAGGTGTCTCCTTTACTTCATGCGGTGCGCAAACTCCGCAAGTTCCGCCGGAGCTGCAGTGCGCGCATCGAGAGCAATTGCTACAGGCCGTACAATTCGCGCTCCCGGTGCATCTACCTGACATGGCGTTAGCGGTCGACCCGATCAGAAGCCAACAGAGTGCAGCAAGCGCAATGAGTCTTCTCATGTCAATCCCTTTGAGAAAGCCATGAATTACGTTCATAACAGGTAGCGCAAGCCAACGTGGCTGTGGCACTCTGCCCGCCATAAGCGGAGGGTCTAGTCTCCGAATCTAAGAGCCGGGATGCTGAGATGCAAGTAATTTCCTGAACCGACTAGTTTGCTTGCATATGAATCTAGAAGAGATGAGAAATTCACTTGCGAGGACTGCAAAGCCCACGCGGGAATTGGGGAGAGACTGCCCAACAAACTCCACATACTCAACCATCCAGTATGGAGGAGCATGAAGTGAGGCACCAACGATTGCTTACTTACGCCCTGCCCACATCCCTTCCGCCTGACCCCGCCGAATTGGTCGAACGCTGCCAACCCTCACCCCCGAGATTCGGGCTGAAGTCCTCGGGCGTGTCCTGTTGACCTTGCCGGCCGGCGGATTGACGACCACCGCCGCATCGTCGGCGGCCTGCGATGGCTCCCGCGGCGCTCCGCAAAGCGGCTCTTCGTTGCCGTGAAATCGCTAACAAACTTTCATAAATTCGATCGTCGTGTCGTATGCTAAATGTAAGCAACGCGCTCGGTCCGCGCGCCGGAAGGCAGAGCAACAGGTCGCGAGAACAGGCGATGTCCCAAAATGTCCCACTTTCGAGCGATTTTTTTCGAGGTTACATTTGTTCAGAAGCGCGGTCCTGGTAAGGCCAAGGCCCGGGACCGGCAAGCGGAGGGGGAACCAAAAATCCCCGGGCGGCCGTGAGGAGCGACATCCTTGAGCTACCCGGCCAGGATTCGAACCTGGAAAAACAGGACCAAAACCTGTTGTGATACCGTTTCACCACCGGGTAATCGTACGCATATTCTAGCGACGCCATGGGCGGGCGGGAAGACTACCCGGCGACGTAGACGCCGGTCTGCGTGGTCTGCACTTTGTAGGCGAGGTTCTCGAGCTGGACGCTCAAGTCCACGGCCACGACATGGACGCTGGGCGGGACCGACAGGGGAACGGGTGCGAAATTGAGGATGCCCGTGATGCCGCTGGCGACCATGAGCTCGGCCACTCGCTGCGCTGCGTCGGCCGGAACGCATAAAAGACCAAGGCTGATCTTGTGCGCCGCGACTGCTTTACGCAGGGATTCCAGGGGCTCAATCCGGAGCCCTTCATGCGTTTGCCCAACTTTGCGGGGGTCATTGTCGAAGACCGCAACAATGTGGAATCGGCGGGAACGAAAGCCGTGATACTTCAGCAGGGCACGACCCAGGTACCCCAGTCCGACTAAGGCCAGTGGCCAGTCGCGGTTGATTCCCAGGATTTTCCGCAGGGTAGAGATCAGCTCGTCGATCCGATACCCCACGCCAGGTTGACCGAACTGCCCGAAGAAGGCCAGGTCCTTGCGTACCTGGGCATTCTTGATGGACAAGGGCTCACCGAGCTGGCTGCTTGAGGTCGTTGAAAAGCCCTGCCGCTGGAAGGCTTCGAGCTGCCTCAAGTACAGGCTCACGCGCCCGACGACCGCCTTGGGTGCCTGCTTCGCTCCCTCGGGCTCGTGTCGCAGCTCCTTCACGAAGGAGATCTCCGGGAGGGACGTCTCTGCGGGGCAAAATCCATGCCAAGAGCAGTTTGATGTTAAATCCCGAGCGCACGCAACGTCAAGGGAGATCGCCGGCTGCTATCAGGTTAGCTCGCCGAGGATCGACCTCCACGGCTGGGGTAGGATTCCTCGGACGCGCAGGTCGCCATCGACCTCGCTGAAGCTGACGCTTTGAAGCCGGGCCGCTACGCTCATCGAAGCAGCGCCGGTTCCCCGGGCGGGCGTATACGGATGGTCGCCCCCTTCGAGGATCGGGGCGATGAACGCGTCGACGGCGTCGACCTGGCCTGCCTCGAGAAAGGCGCCAAGGACTTTCCCTCCTCCCTCCACGAGAAGGTTTGTCATGTCGCGGCGTCCCAGCTCAGCCAGCAGGTCGAGCACGGGAACGTGACGTCCCTGGCCAAAGACGATGACCTCGCAGCCGCGGTGCCGCAGCGCTTCGCAGCGGTCCGGCGGGGCCTGGGAGGTAGTCGCGACCAGCAGGGGAATCTGGCCGACTGTCTCCACGAGCTGGCTGGAAAGAGGTAGGACTGCTTTGCTGTCCATAACGATACGAAGCGCGGTGCGGGGGCCGGGGGGCCGGGCCGAGAGCAGCGGATCGTCGGCCAGAACCGTGCCGATGCCGACGGCGATTGCGTCCATCTGGCCCCTGAGCTGGTGCACGAGGCCTCTCGAGGCAGGCGAAGAGATCCACTTGCTGTTACCCGAGGCCACGGCGGTCTTGCCATCGAGGGTCATGGCCCACTTTGCCGTGACGTATGGCAGCCCGGTGGAGATGCGTTTCAGGTAAGGTGCATTGATCAGCGCGGCGGCCTCGGAGTGGAGCCCGAGGTCGACGTCGATTCCCGCGGAGCGCAGGATGGCCAGCCCGCTGCCGTGAACGCGCGGGAAGGGGTCGCGGATCGCGGCAACGACACGCTTGATGCCGGAGCTCACGATCGCATCAGTGCAGGGCGGCGTCTTGCCGTGATGGCAGCAGGGCTCGAGCGTCACGTATAGCGTGGCTCCCCGGGCCGCCTCGCCGGCGTCGTGGAGAGCCATCACCTCAGCGTGTGGACCGCCAAAGTGGGCATGATGCCCCTTGCCGACGAGCTTCCCTTCCCGGACCAGAACGGCACCCACCAGCGGATTGGGCTCGACGGCCCCCCGTCCGCGGTAGGCTTCGGCAAGCGCTAGGTTCATCCAGGCAAGGTCGTCGGTGTTCACGCTGCGATGTCCTTGAGGGCGTCTTCGCGGTGGGGCCGGTCAATTGGGTGAGGATGGCGGTGACGGCGGGGCCTTGGGTGCGGCTGTGGTCTTTCCCTGAACGGGAACCGACAGCGGGGGTGCGAGGCCAGGCTTCTTGGAGGGCGGAGCGGCCGTCTTCGAGGTGGTGGACTTCCCGGTCTGGAACTCGCTCTTGGGATAAACCAGGCGGTAAACCACGGTCAGGCGTCGCCGGGCTTCGTCAGGTGGGTAGCTATAAAAGCTGCCGCGAGTCCAGGGAGGCAGCGCCGCGTGGAAAGCAGCCAGACGCTCGGGGCTTACCGGCTGCGGCGGCGCTTGCTCAATATAATAGAGGTTGATCGCCAGCCGTCGGAGCTGAGGCGGAATGCGTGGTGCTTTACTGGTCTCCGACTTGTTATTTCCCTGGGTCTCAAGGCGGGCCTTGGCCTTGGCGATCGCCGTTTTCAACTCGGGGTCCTGCACGCTGTACTCGGCAATCTTGCTTTCGACCTTTGGGAGCAGTCTTTCGACCTGAAAGTCGGGTGGTCGGATCTCACGGCTGATCTTGAGGCGGTGCCCATGCGCCAGGAGCTTCTCGCGCCGGTCGCTGGCTGACTTCGACGTCTCGAGCTGGTGCCGCTCGACGGGAGTCAGCTCATGCCAGATTTTGACGGTGGCCGCCAGCTCGAACGGGTTGCCGTTTGTGACGTCGGCAAATTGCATCCAGGCCGGTGTGCTTTCGCGTGCCAGTGGATACTGCTTCCAAAGTGAACGAATCAGCGTCATTCGCTCGGGTGGGGGTTTCCGCAACACGCTATCCTTGATGTTCTCGGGAAGCGAGTCCAGCCAGTTGTGATAGCGGCGCAGCGCGGCGAGATATCGCGTCTTTTCTTCGGAAGGAAGGTTGTTAACCTTCTCATCCAGAGAGCGGATAGCACACTGCTGCTCGGGACTGAGTTGGAAATCGAACCGTCGCAGTGCATCGGCCAGCTCGGTTCGCTCTTGCGGGGTCATCGCCTGAAGCCGGCCGCGGGCCATCTGGACATCATCATCGGCCGCGATCAAGACCACGACGGCCGCCGCAACCGTCAGGAGGGACAACTTGCGGCATAATGCCGTCATCGAAAGCATGGACACGGGGCGGCCTCAACGACTGAAGCTACCGAATTCCTTGGATTTCGCAAGTTCTCCGAGGAAGTCGACCGTGCCGGCCTCCTCGTATTCCTCAAGATGCTCGGCCAGCGACAGGTCGTGGACCATCCGGGCGGCCGGGTCGGGCACGACCCATCGCGAGAGTACAAAACCAAGCCCCGCCGAGACGGCGGCGACGGCCAGGCAGACAAGCAGCCGGCGAGCCCAGTCGAGCCAGTTCCCGGCTGCCCTGCTCCACAATCCTGCTTTCGCTTCGAGCGCCTCGATAGACGAGAGAGTGCGATCGGGGAAGAGTGGCGATGCCGCCGGGCGGGGCAGAAAGTCGAGCATCTCCCACGTCTTCTTGAGCAGGTCGAGCTCACGCCGGGCGACGGCGCTTAAGCTAACCTTGGTGGCGATGACGCGTGATTCGTTGTCGGTCAGCTCTCCATCGATGTAGGCGGCCAGGTTCGCTCGCTCTTCGGGGTTCAATCGCTGCTCGGGCCCGACCGACATCCCATGACCCCTTCGACTTCATCGCATCTCGATCCGGCCGCCCTTGTAAAGACGCATAAAACCACAGGAACGAGAGCTTGGCCGAGTTTGCCTGACCTGCCGATGCACCGGCGAAGATCACGGCGTTTTCGTAGAGATGGACCGCCCCCGCTCCGACCAAGCTCGCCCGGCGCTGTGGGCAGGGAACTGACAATCAACCAAAACCGCCCATGCCTCCCATGCCGCCGCCCATGCCTCCCATGCCCCCCATGCCGCCACCCATGCCGCCCATCCCGCCACCTTGTCGACCACGGCCTCTTGACACCCGCGCGATGTTCGCGTTGGGTCCGCGTCCGACCCTGTGTTCCGGGAAGTACTGTGTCTCCCGGTGGTAGTAGAGCGACGGGCCCGAGCCATCCGCGTTCGTCGTATCGTGGTTGAAGCGGTATGGCTGCGCAACGCGTTCTTTGCCCTGAGCAGAGTAGGGCCTTAGCGGGTCGGCTTCCTCGGCATAGGGGGAAATCGGGTTATACAGCCCTTGCCGCTGCGTCTGGGAATAATATTGACGGTTTTGGACGACCTCATTGATTGCGTCGCTCGGCCGGGGGCGAAGCGACTGCATCTGCTGATTAGGAAGGTAATACGCGTAGTAGAACGTAAACGGGTCGCTGGTGATGTCGAAAGCGCCCGTGCCCGTGGTTGTCGTCTGCGCTGATGCGGGGCGGGCCGTCACTAAAGCAGCCAGGCAGACCAGGAACGACCAAGCCAGCAAGCGGAATGACAGCCGACTCATGGGGTTAACCCTTCCTCAAGAAAGTACAACGGAGGTCCTTTCCCTGAAGACGAGATTTCGGATCAGGGCAGCCTGCGCCGCGAGTGGAACCCGGAGATGATCCCGTCTAGAACCTACCTCGATTCGTCCAACTATTATAATCAAGACATTCCGCGAAGCAAAGCGGCTGGATCTCCGGATCTTCGCCGTCCTTGGCCGTGGCCGGCGCGAGCTTGCCGGTGCGGATGCTCGACCTATCGGAACGGGCGTCTCCGGCCGTGCCGAGGGAGCAATTTGAGATCACGAAGACGACCGGAGAACCCTTATGATTTCCATGCACGCAGCACGTCTGGTGTTGGTGATCGCCCTCTCGGAGAGATCTTTGTATAATATCGGTCTCGTTCTGGTTGTCTTATCGCTTGTCGTGACGTCGATTTTGGCCTACCGCGTGTGGGGAGAGATGCACGAAGACATAGAACCGGCTACGAGCGACGAGCTTCTCGCACCGTTTGAGGGAGCGCGCGCAGCTGGCGAGATCGATGACGAAGAGTACGCGCGGCTGCGCCAGCAAATCCAGAAAGCGCAACCCCTAAGTCCGGTTACGCGGCCGGGCAAGCGCAGCCGGCCCTAGGGACATTCGGTGTCGGGGAGCTGAAACTTCCCCCTTTGCGCTCTTGGCCCGACGCTCAGTGAATGTCGAAGTGCTCGCGATCCTGAGACCGAGCGGGGTTGATGCCGAGCTTCGACTGGCGAATGAACTCGGCAAACTCGAGCGCCTCAGGGACGTTGCCGTAGTCGTTCTCAATGCGATCCAGCGAGGCGGAGAGCGGCCGGCCTTCTCTGTAAAGGATCCGGAAAACCTGACGCAGGGCATCGATCGCTCGGGCCGAGAACCCCGCGCGGCGAATTCCGATGACGTTCAGTCCGGTAACGCAGTTGTAGCCTTGTTGGAGGATAAACGGTGGCACGTCCTTGGTTGTGCCGCCTGTCCCGCCGAGCATCGCCAGACGGCCAATGCGTACTCTCTGCTGAACGGCGGTATTGCCCGAGAGCACACAGTCGTCTTCGAGGATGACGTGGCCGCCCAGAAGCGCGTTATTGACCACCGTGCAGCCGCTGCCGACGCGCACGTCATGACCGACGTGAGAGCCCACCATGAACATGTTGCGGCTGCCGATCGTGGTAACGCCGTTGCCTTGCACGGTCCCCCGGTGGACCGTCACGAACTCGCGAAAGACGTTGTTGTCGCCGATCTCGACCCTGGTCGGCTCGTCGCGATAACCGCGGTGCTGGGGGCTCTTCCCGAGCACGGCCGCGTGGCCCACGTAGTTATTGCGTCCCATCGAGAGCGGGCCACTCAAGCAGGCATGGGATTCAATCACGCAGCCCGCGCCGATCTGCACGGGACCCTCGATGACGGCGTAAGATCCAATCTGAACGTCCGGCTCGATGACCGCCTCGGGATCGATGATCGCTGTGGAATGAATCAGTTCCGAATATGCTATCGCCATGGACCCCTGCCTCCTGAGCCCTAGTCCATATGAGCATCTCCCTCCTCACCTCACCAAATCGGTACCGGTCGTCATCGCCCTTGAGAAATTGCGCCTCAACCCCGACGCAACGAAGGCATTGCCAAAGGCCCCACTTTACTGGTTTAATGCCTAGTGACTGCAAAGTGAGCATTCAACAGCTCGTGAGGCGCTCGCATCACGATCCGGAGCCTCGCTTGGCTCTGCAGGCCAAAGTGGATTTCCCCATGGGCGCTCCTGCAGCCGCACGTCTCTCATTGAATCGCCGGCAGTCATGGAGGGTCGCATGATTGGTGGGCGAAGGCTCAAGGGATGGCTCCTCGCTTGCGCGACGCTGGCGCTTCTTGGTTCTGCGACCGGATACGTAGGCCTATCTCTATTCACCGCGGAACGGTTGACGCGGCCGGCAAATCACCCTCTCTTCTTCGATCCCCGGCGACTCAGCAGCGACGCTACTGCTTGGTCGGTAAAGACCACCGATGGAGTCACACTGCGAGGATGGTACCTGCCGACCACCGAGAAGAGGCAATTGATCGTCCTCGTTCATGGAGTGTGGAGCTCGTGGCTGGAAATGGCCTCGCTGGGGAGAGATCTCCACTTGGGTGGATATGACGTGCTGCTCTTCGACCTCCGCGGACACGGTCAGAGCGACCCCCACAGGCTGACCATGGGTAGGCGTGAGCGGGGCGATCTCTGCGCAGTGATGTGCTGGGCCCATCAACAGGGATTCACCCGTGATCGCATCGGCTGGGTAGGTTATTCGATGGGCGCATCGACCCTGCTGATGGAAGCGGCTCAAAACCCTGACATCCAGGTCGCGGTTATGGACAGTCCCTTCGGGGATCTGCCTCAGGTCTTGAAAACCGAGCTCAGCAAGCACAGTCACCTTCCGAGCTGGTTCAACCCCGGTATTCTGGCAGCCGCTCACTGGGCTTACGGTGTTCGGACGGATGACCTGATGCCGATCCAGTCGGCGCTCGCTTGGGGAGAGCGGCCGCTTTTGCTCATCCACGGTGAGTCGGACTCGGTCGTGCCGGTGAGCCAGGCGTACCAGCTTGCCCGTGCCGTGGGCAGATCATGCCTGACCTTGACCTTGCCCGGCGTCGAGCACGTCCAGGCTTACGAGACCGATCCTCAGACCTACGTGGCGACGATCGAGCGTTTCTTCCACGCTCACTTGAGCCCGTAAGGGACGCACGCACCGTGTTGCGCGCGAAAGGCCAGCGCAGCGCTTCGATTGCTGGGCCGGCCCGGTTCAACCAGGCAGCGATCGGGGGCCCTTGCCCTTCCGGCCTGGGATAATGGTGCGGCAGCCGATCAAGTCAGGCGCAATCGCGCTGGGCTCGTCCGATCAGGGACCGAGACCACCGTGAGTGCGGAAGGGCGTCATATGGGAAGGCTGATCGAGCAGCCAGAACCGTTCCCACTCGTCGCCGGCTTGGCGGAGGTTTTCCGAGTCGACGAGCAGTTCTTCGACCCGTTTGGGTTTCCAGGCCGCGTAATGCGGCAGGGGGATGGGTGCACAGCCCTCGAACAACGCGAGGGAAGCGACCAAGATCGCCAGGGCCACCACGAGTTTCCGCATTTCGGGCTCCTCCCGCCTTCGATCACGCTTGGATCAGTCTGTCCGCCCAGTCCTTGAGCGGGTCCGATCCAGGGGGACTCGGTGCCGGGGATTGCCCCGCGGCTCGAGCTGAAGTCCCTACCCCAGCAATACTTGTGTGCTGGATTCAGGCACCCGGAAGGGTATTTCCGATGTGCTTTGGCATGGCTCCGCTCCGCCCTCTTCCGACCCGGACCAGGCCGGGGTCTCATTCCCCCCCCGGCTCCCTCGCGGCGCTTCGGAGTTCAGTCGGCGGACGTTTGGGCCTGCGGTTCGGCGACGGGCTCGACGGGTCCATTGTTCTCTAGATCGGCATCTGAGCCCTCTTCCAACAGCGGAAGATTTTCCGGATTCATCTTTCGAACCAGTTCTTCCATCTCCTTGCCCGGTTTGAATGTCACCACATTTTTGGAAGGAACGTAAACCTTATCGCCAGTTCGCGGATTGCGTGCCTTGCGGGGGGCACGCCGCTTGACTTCAAACACGCCGAAGTTCCGCAGCTCGATCCGGCCTTCCGACACGAGTGTCTGGATGATCGCATCGAGCGTCCGCTGCACGATGTCCTTGGTCTTGAGCTGGGTCAGACCGATATCTTCCGAGATCTTCTTGACAATTTCTTTCTTGGTCACGATGTCAATCTCCAGAGAGGCGCGGTCGGCCCCTTGACCTTCGGCAAGTGGCTCAAATGTATTTGCAGCTTGGACTAATGTCAAGAAAAAACAATTAGCGGTGGGCTCCAGACGACGTTTTTGCGCGTTCTTCCAGAGCTCCGAAGGGGGTTCGTAGCGGAGGGGCCGGGCTCACTTTCGGGACTCGCCTTCGGAGGTCTCCCGGCTCGGTGAAGGGTCGCAAGCAAGAACCGAGGTTAGCTTCAGGTCAGCGCCGCCACAAGCCCCCGCACTCGCCAGCCGACCCTGGCGCAAGGCTTCTTCCAGGTGCTGATGGAGGGGGGCATAGTTCCACGGCCAGCCTTGAATCTCGCAGATCTGCTTGAGGCGCGAGAGGAATGTTTCGCAGAGCGCTAGGGCGGCGGACTCGAACTTGGGATCACAGAAGAAGACGCGGCAGCCTAGAGGACGTGCGGTGCGAGCGGTGCAGCGGCCCAAGCCATCTTGCCAGGGGCAAGACTCTCCCGCGTCCAGGGGTCGGACAGGCGGCGGCGCGTCCGCCACCAGCAAGACGGCTTCGGGCTCTGAGAGAAAGAGCGTATGCCCGTACTCGCGGAATCGGCAGCAGCGGCCGGAAAGCTCGCAGGAGGGCGCATGAGCCGCGACGGCCTGGTCCAGCGCGTCATAGAGCGCCAAGAGCGCCGCCCGCAGCCGGAGGAGATCCTCCGGGGGCAAAGACTCCGCCCACGGTGCAACAGCGATCATCGCCGGACCTTCCCGATCGACTCCACGATTTCCTCCTCCGTGTAGAGCCGCCCCTGTCCCGACCCCGGGCAAACGCGCCGGATTGCGGCCCATGACTCCAGGCTCTCGACGTTTTCAGGCCAGAAAGGCCATGTCCGGCACTGCACAGGGCGAGCGGCATACACTGTGCAGCCCTCCTTAGCGTCCCAGAAGATACACTCTCCGCCGGGCCGTTCGATCAGGCTGAAATGTTCACCAACGCCGCGGACGAATCGCCTCGAGAACTCTTCCGTGGATTCGCCCCGGAACTGTGCCAGGGTCTCGATCTCATCGGGCGAAACCCAGACGTAGCCCGGAGCGCCAGTACAACAAGCGCCACACCTGGTGCATTCGAAGGCCAGTCCGTCGCGATACCACGGTCGCTTGGCGCTCGTGCGATCCGGCTCGGTGGACGTGCGTTTCGACTTAGTCGTCTTGCGTTTCGACTCGGCGGTCTTGCGGGTCATGAGCCGTTCCCGATGTGTCGAGGGCTGCGGGGCTTCCCGAAGCTCCAGGGCAGTGTACCAGCCCGGTTTCCGCAGAGCAATCTTGGCCCGGCTCCAACCTGCTGAAAACTCAGGGTTTGTGTGTTATGTTGGGGGACGCTGCCAGGGTGTTGAGGGGCTCCGTTAGCGAGGCCATCGTGATGATTGCGTCCAGTCCGATCGAACGGGTGGTGCTTCAGCATCTGCAGATTCCTCTCAAAGAGCCGTTCCGGATCTCGGGGGGAGAGGTCGCCGTCAAGGACGCGATCCTCGTGACCCTGGAGACCTCCTCGGGCATCGCCCACGGTGAGAGCTCGCCGATGGCTGCCGGCTTTGGCTACAGCCTTGATACGCCCGAAGGCTGCTGGAACGACCTGGCCGACTCGATTGCGCCGAGCCTGATTGGCCGGACCTTCGATTCCACGGCCGCGATCGCGGAAAAGTGCTCGACCTGGACTGCCAGCCCCACCGCCGTCGCCGGTGCTGAGACCGCCCTCTACGACCTGCTGGGGCAGACGCATCGCACGACCGTCGCGCACTTGCTGGGGGCAATCAACGAGCAGATCTCTCTAGGCGTTCAGTCGGGCCTGACCGTGGGGCTCTATCCCTCGATCGTGCAGCTTCTGCGGACGATCGAGGTGCACCTGGCCGAAGGCTATCGCCGGCTGAAGATCGAGATCCAGCCCGGCAGCGACATCGAGGTGGTTCGCGCTGTCCGCCAGCATTTCGGTGATCTTCCGTTGATGGTCGATGCCAGCGGAGCGTACACCGCGGCCGACATCGACCTCTTTCGGGCCCTCGACGACTTGGACCTGCTGATGTTTGAGCAGCCGATGCGACCGGGGGACTTAAACGGCCTGGCCCTTTTGCAGCAGTCCGTGACCACGCCGGTGTGCCTGGACGAGACGGCCGTCAGCGTGGAAGAGACGGCGCGGGCCATCGCCCTGGGAGCCTGCCGCATCGTCAACCTGAAGATTCAGCGGGTCGGTGGCCTGGGCCCGGCCCGCGCCATTCACGACCTTTGTCTTAGCCAGGGCATCGCCTGCTGGGTCGGGTCGATGCCCGAGCTCGGTCTGGGCCAGGCCTTCGGCATCCACCTGGCAGCACTATCGAACTGCAAATATCCGTCCGACATCCAACCGGCTGCCCGCTGGTTCGTGGACGATTACCTGGCTCCGGCGCTTGAGCTTTCGGCGCCGGGACTCTTCGCCGTCCCCACGCGTGCCGGGGCAGGGTTCCAGGTGGATGCGCCCAAGGTCCGCCGGTACCAGGTCAGGTCGGCCGAATTCGCCGCGCGGACGATCACCTAGAATGCATGTGATATTGATCCGACCGAGTTCGGCTTCGGGCTAGGCATCGTCCCTTGTCTCCTGGCCTCGTCTCCGGTCTCTTTCTGGGCCCCGGCACCGGCGTTTTTCTCGCCTGCGAGCTGACGCTGCGCAAGGATGGCTCACGCGAGGATCGTGCGAATCATGGGGATTGGAACGCATCATCCGGGAGGCCGCGCTACAAGCTGCATTTGAAATGCCGCCGGGGCGGTCGCAGCCCATGCCTGAAAAGGTTCAGCTCATAAAGCCGTGCTGCTTCTGATGCGTGGGGCCATCAAAGAGCTGCGTTGTCTTGAAGACTTCGAACCGGCCATCGCCGGCGACTGCACTGAAGCGCTTCTCAACGGTCGCCATCTCTTCCTTACCCATCGGCTGGAACTCGCGAGCGATCTTGAGGTTCTGGTCCAGAATCTGGTCGGAGTCGATCCCTGAGACGAGCGTCGCAATCGGCAGCGAGAAGACATAGCGCAGGGCGTCATCAACGGGAATGCCCGCCTGGGTGACGATGTGGCCTTGACCGCCTAGGCTCTTCATGCCGATCGCGGCGATGCCGCGGCGGTTGAGCTCGGGAAGAACCAGGTGCTGAAAGCTGCGGAACTGGCTATCGAGCACGTTCAGCGGCATCTGCGCACTGGCCCAGTCGTAGGGCTTACTCAGCATTTTGAGATGAATCTCGGGATGCTTGTGGCCGGTAAAGCCGATGTGGCGGATCTTCCCCTGCTCCTTGGCCTTGAGGGCAAACTCGAGCGCTCCGCCAGCGCCGAAGATCCAGTCGGGGTCGTTGTCGTAGTTGATCTCGTGGAACTGCCAGAGATCCAGATGGTCGGTGCGGAGCCTGCGCAGACTGTCTTCCAGGTTGGACTGCGCGTCTTTGGCGGTGCGGCCGCAGCACTTGGTCATAAGGAAAATCTTATCGCGCCGGCGTCCCTCCGAGATCGCCTTGCCCATGCGCTCTTCGGCCTTGCCCTCCATGTAATCCCATGCGTTGTCCAAGAAAGTGATACCCTCGTCGATTGCCCGCTGGATCAGCCGCACCGAGTCGGGCTCGTTTTCTGGAACCGCGGCGTGGAAGCCCCCCAGGCCGATCATCGTGACTTTTTCGCCAGATCGCCCCAGCGGGCGGAGGGGAATGCCGCCAGGGCTCTTGTCCTCGGCCGCCAGGGCTCCGGAGGTCAGAGAGGCCGCCGCGACCTTCGCCGCGCTGGTTTGCAGAAACGTGCGGCGCGTCAGATCCGTGGCTGGCTCGTTCATCGGTTGTCTCTCCGAAGGATAGAAGAACCATCGCAACGCCGGATGCTCGCAATCGCCGGTTTGAGCAGGCTCCCTCTCGGCGGACTCCAGCTCATTGCAGGTCGAACAAGAGCTACGCACCCGCCAGGCTGAATCATCGGCCGAGCCGGCGCGGTTCGTACAGTGGTCGCAAATCACCTCTGCTGTGATCGGGCATCACGCTTGTCTGGTCGCTATTCTCGGGGCCTATTTCGGCCGGGACAAGGGCTCGCCCGGATGGTATTCTCAGGTAGTAACAAGCGCTGCCAAGCGGCTTGATGATGCTTCGTTCACTCGTGGGGCACGATGGCATGGTCAGCAAGTCGGGAAAGTCAGCCTTGCGAGCCAGCATACTCGCCCATCTAGCCGTGGGTTCGCTGGTGGCGCCTCTGGCTTCCGCAGCGGGACCAACGGGCGGCGAAGCGGGGTGGAAACCGCTCTTTAGTGGCAAAGATCTGGAGGGCTGGAAATTTCGCAATCCGAATGCCAAGAAGGTCTGGGTCGTCTGCGATCAGGTCCGGCTCGATCCTTCCGACCCCGGCAGGCTCCTGCCGGAGGGCTCCGGCGGGGCCCCCTCGGCCGTCCTGCTCTGCGTGGGCGACGGCTCCGGTTCGGACATCATGACCGAAGAGCACTTCTACGACTATCAGCTCCATCTGGAATTCGTCGTACCCAGGGGTGGCAATTCCGGAGTGTATAACCGCGGACTCTTCGAGATCCAAATCTTCGACAGCCACGGAGTGGACAAGCTTTCCTGCCACGACTGCGGCGCTCTCTACGAACGAGCAACTCCCCGCGAAAACCATGCCAGGGCCCCGGGCGTGTGGCAGTCCTACGACATCACGATGAAGGGCAAGACGCTTTCGCTCCTCTGGAACGAGAAGCCGGTCTACAAGGACATGGACGTGCGATACGGCCAGACCGATCGCGAGGCCTTCGAGCGTTTGAAGCAGGAAAATGCCGGCAAGCCCGAGACGTTGAAAGTCAAGCACCGCGGGGAAAATGGGACGTACGCCGGTTTTCTTGGCGAAGGGGGAACCCGATCGAGCCTGGATGGTCCCGACCGCCCCGGCCCGATCATGCTCCAGGGAGACCATGGGCCGGTGGCCTTCCGGAACCTGCGCATCCGCCGGCTCGACCCGTAAGCCGAGACAAGAATTCAGCCGATCATGAAGCCAATGAAGGTCACGCTCGATTACGGCAAAACGGGACTGGACGTCGAATTGCCCGCCGAGAGGGTCATCGGGCCGCTCTCCATCGGCGAGGTCCCTCCCCTGGACGATCCCCAGGCCGCCCTCGCCTGGGCGCTTGAGAACCCCATTGGGAGTGCTGCGTTACGGGAGATCGCCCGGGGCCGGAAATCCGCCTGCATCCTGGTCTGCGACATCACCCGCCCGGTGCCCAACCGCACGATCCTAGGTCCGCTCCTGAGCGTGCTGCACGAGGCGGAAATCACACGCGACCAGATCTTGATCCTGATCGCGACCGGACTTCACCGCCCCAGCACCCCGGACGAGAAGCGGGAAATGCTCGGAGTCGAGATCGCGAAATCCTACCGCGTGGAAAATCACCACGGCACGCGGATGGAGGAACATACCCTGGTCGGGACGACCCAGCGAAGAATCCCGGCCTGGATCGATACGCGATACGTGACTGCCGAGCTCAAGATCGCCACGGGACTCGTCGAGCCGCACCTGATGGCCGGGTTCTCCGGCGGCCGGAAGCTGATCTGCCCCGGTGTCGCCGGCATCGAGACCGTCAAGTGCTTGCACGGTCCAGCGCTCCTGGAGCATCCCCGCGCGGCGTGCGGCATTCTCGAAGACAATCCGGTGCACCAGGAGACCACGCAAGTCGCCCGCATGGCCGGTTGTGACTTCATCGTCAACGCCACCATCGACAGCCAGAGGCACGTGACGAAGGTTGTGGCCGGCGACATGGAGCAGGCGTTCCTGACGGCCGTCCGGTTCATCGAGGCGATCGTCCGGGCGCCCGTCGCGCGTCCGGTGGAGATTGTCGTGACCAGCTCGGCCGGTTACCCGCTGGATACCACCTTTTACCAGTCGGTCAAGGGGCTCTCGGGGGCTTTGCCCATCGTCAAAGAGGGGGGTACCATCATCATGGCGGCCAGCCTCTCCGAAGGAGTTGGATCGCCCGAGCTCCAGTCGATCTTCCGCGAGATCCCCTCGCTCGAGTTCTTCATGCAGCGGATCCTCGAGAAAGACTACTTCGTCATGGACCAGTGGCAGGTGGAGGAGCTGGCGAAGATCCGTCGCAAGGCGAAAGTCAAGATCGTCACCCATGGCCTTTCCCCCGAGGTTCTAGCCGGCTGCTTCGTTGAGTCGGCCCCGAGCGTCGAAGAGGCGGTCTCGGTCGCCCTGACCGAGTACGGACCGGAAGCCCGGATCGCCGTCATTCCCAAGGGGCCGTATGTGCTGCCGACTCTGATTCAATGAGACTGAGCGTACAATGGGTAGATCGGCGCGCAGAGGCAATCAGGAGTGAACGAGGCATGTCGAAGATCGTCGAGCTGATGTTCCAGAAGATCGTGCAACTTCCCTTGAGCGATCAAGAGGCGATTGCCTCGATCGTCCTCCAGGAAATCGAGTCCGAACAGCGATGGGACGAGCTTTTCGCCCAGCCGAACTCTGCCGACATCCTCTCGCGGATGGCCGATGAAGCTCTCGCCGACGCTAGGGCTGGCCGGGCGATGAAGCTCGACCTGAACCAGCTTTGAATTCGTTTTTGTCGCAAGAATTCTTGGTTCTCTACCGGGCCCTCCCAGAGCAGGTTCGAGAGCAGGCGAAGCGCACTTATGAATTGTTCCAGCGAGACCCGCGTCACCCGAGCCTTCGATTCCGTCAGGTCCATCCCACTCGACCGGTCTTCTCCGTCCGCGTCGGGCTTCACTATCGAGCGGTTGGCATCCTGGAGGAAGGGGACATCTTCTGGTTCTGGATCGGCTCGCACGCGGAATACGACCGGCTGCTAAATCAGCTCTAACGACAGGTCTCGGCGCATCGAGCGTCCTCGGTCCGGTTGCTCGCCAGCACGGCATGGGTGCGCACCGTATAGATTCGATTCACTCCGGCGTATGTCCGGCCTGCGGCCTGCTAGCCGCCCTGGTCCAGGAAAAGAATGTGAGCGGTGTTCCGTCGGGATCGTGTCGGCGGATCTCGCGATAGCCTTCACGCGGGTTCTCTATCGGCCGGCTGATCTCGAGTCCGCGATCAATGAGCCGCTTGCGCTCGGAATCGACGTCGGGAACAAGAAACACGAGGCGTGCGGTGTGTATCTCGACTTGACGCTGCCGGAGACGATCGCCCTGAAGGCCCAGTCGGCCCGTTCCCGCCGCGAGCAACGCGAACTCGTGCTCGGGGTCCACCAGAAGCGGCAAAAGCCCCAGCTTTTGGATGTACCAATCCAGACAGGCTTGCCAGTCCGCGACCTTGATGACGGTCATGAAAAGATCGGGACCGGGAACTTCGGTCGTTGCCTCGGTGGCCAAATCGGGGCGCTTGATCATGAGGCAATCCTGGGTCAGGAATCGGAAGTCCCGACTCATTTTGTCCGCCCGGCACGACAAAAGCGAGGTACCGCGATGAGGCAGCCAGTCCATCGGCTTTGAGCCCACGTCGACAGCGTGTTCGCTGACTTTCTTTTTTACCGCCCTCTAGGATACTGTTAGGCGGCTGCCTGAGTGCCGTGAAAAGACCCGGAATTCAAGCTGTTGTTGGCTCCGGCTGCCCTTCTCCATTGGCTTTGCTCCGAGATGATTATGAGGCATCAGTTCACGCTCGAATACTGGCGCGATGGTGATTGGTACGTGGGTCGACTTGTCGAGATCCCGAGCGTTTTCAGCCAGGGAAAGACGCTAGACGAGCTCAACGAAAATATTCAGGACGCCTACGAGTTGGTTATCACAGGAGATCGGGAACCTGCTCCGGCCTCCGCTCAGCGACAGCCGCTGGAACTGGAAGTATGAAGCGGCAGGCGCTGGTTCGGGAGCTGGAGGCAGCAGGATGCGTCCTCCTTCGACATGGCAAGCGGCATGATCTTTACCGCAACACGTCCAACGGGCGGCAAGCCCCAGTCCCGCGACACAAAGAAATCGCCGATACCCTCTGCGCAATAATCCGGCGACAGCTCGGACTCGCTGACAGTAAAGGTGTTTGACTCCGAGCAACTTCGTCAGCTTATCTATCTGAGCCATCCCCTGCCGGTTGCCGTTGACCGCGTCCGGCGGATCACTACAATTTGCCTCAAGTTATCACGAGCGAGTGGGTTCGAGCGATCAAGGCGGGTTCATGGCGGACGAGTCGCGGGAGAGCCTGGAAGCGGTTCGGGTGGAGAAGTTACGGCGAATTGCGGACCTCGGGCTCGATCCCTGGGGCCAGCGGTTCGACGGCCACCAGGCAATCGCCTCGGTGCGCGAATTACCGATCCCGACGGCTGCCGAGGGAGAGCCAGCCCAACCTGGTCCGTCGGTACGCATCGCCGGCCGAATCATGCTCAAGCGCGGGCAAGGGAAGGTTGTTTTTCTCGAGGTTCGTGACTGGACGGGGCGAATTCAGATCTTCATCGGCAAGAAGCAGGTCGGCGATCAGGGTTGGAGCCTGGCCGATCTGCTCGACCTGGGCGACCTGATCGGCGTGGATGGCACGCTCGGCGTGACGAAAACCGGAGAGCTGACGGTTTTTGCGTCGACGCTCACGGTTTTGTCCAAGAGTCTCTTGCCGCCGCCCGAGAAGTGGCACGGACTGACCGACCTCGAACAGCGCTATCGCCGGCGGTACGTCGACTTGTTTACCAATCCCGAGTCGATGGAGACCTTTCTGGGTCGGACCAAAGTTATCGCCTCATTTCGCAAAGTGATGGCAGAGAAGGGCTTCGTGGAAGTCGAGACGCCCACGATGCAGGCTATCGCCGGGGGCGCGGCGGCCCGTCCCTTTGTCACGCATCACAACACGCTGGATATCGACCTGTTCCTGCGGATCGCGCCGGAGCTTTATCTCAAGCGGCTCTTAGTCGGCGGCATGGAGCGGGTTTTCGAGATCGGGCGGGTCTATCGCAACGAGGGGATCAGCCCGCGTCACAACCCCGAGTTCACGATGATGGAAGCCTACCAGGCCTATGGCGACTATCACGCGATGATGGATTTGACCGAGACCTTGATTTGCGTGGCCATCGAAGCTCTAGGCGGCGGCTTCCGGCGTCCCTGGGGCGAGAGCACAATAGATTTCACACCTCCCTGGCCGCGTCGGCCCTACGATGAGCTTTTGGGCGAGTACGCTCAGATGGATCCCGCTGATCCCATAGCGATCAGCCGCCGGGCCGAGGCTACGGGGATCGCGACGGCCGGCAAGCATCCCGACGTCATCAAGAGCGAGCTTTTCGAAGAGATCGTGGAAGACCAGCTCAGCGGGCCTGTGTTTGTCGTCGACTATCCGGCGTCTGTCTGTCCGCTGACCAAGCGGAAGGCATCGAACCCCACGCTGGCCGAGCGGTTCGAGCTTTACGTGCAAGGGATGGAGCTGGCCAACGCCTATACCGAGCTAAACGATCCGCTCTTGCAGGAGCAGCTCTTCCGCAGCCAGCTCGCGGGCTTATCCGAGGATGAGTCGATGGCCAGGATGGACGACGACTTCGTCCGGGCGCTCAAGCATGCGATGCCTCCGGCCGGCGGGTTGGGCATTGGCATGGACCGCTTGTGCATGATCCTGATGAACCGATCGAGCATCCGCGACGTTGTCCTGTTTCCGCTCATGCGGCCGCAGGCGGCGGGCGGGTCCGAAACCGGCGCCTAAGCGAAGTCCGGCCCAGTCGTCCGGAGCGGGGACGGGAACGGACGTCAGTCTTACCCGAGGCCCGAACCAACCCAGGGAAGGAGTGGTCGAGGTGTACAAGTACCTGCTTTGCTGGCGGTATCTTCGCACCCGCTACATCGCGCTGGCCAGCGTGATCAGCGTGATGCTCGGAGTCGCCACGATGATCGTGGTCAACTCGGTCATGGCGGGGTTCTCGGAGAAGATGCGCGACCGGCTGCACGGCGTCCTCGCCGACCTGGTGGTCGAGTCGGCCTCGCTGGATGGCTTCTACGACTTCGAGGAAGTCATGGCCCGCGTCAAGGAGACCGGCGGCGATGAGATCGTCGCCCTGGCGCCAACCTTGGAGACGCCGGGCATCCTGAAATACCGCGTCGGCAGCGGAACCTCGACCCGGCCGGTGCAGATCATCGGCGTGCGTGCACCGCAGCGCGCTGCGACCGGCGACTTCGCGGAGTTTCTCTTCGACGAGGCAGGTGCGCCGATCAAGCCTTCGTTCGAGGTTCCGGAGTGGATCAGGGAACGCTCGCCGGCGGGGGCCCGGCTCAAGGAGCTGGAAAACGAGCCCGAGGACGCCTTCACCAAGGCCATGCGCGAGAAGCTCGAAGAGCAAGTCAGGGAGCAAGTTTCCGAGCATGGCGCCATTATTGGCTACGCGCTGGGGACGTGGCACCAGGGCAAGGGCCAGGCCGATGTTTACCTGGCGCACGTGGGTACGAAGATCGGCCTGGTTTTTCCCAAGGCCGGCAAGAAACCCGAACCGGGCTACGACGATTTCACCGTGGTCGGCTATTTCAAGAGCGGCATGAGCGAGTACGACTCGACGCACGTCTACGTGCCGCTCGAGCAGTTGCAGAAGTCGCGCAACCTGCTGAACATCGACGGCAGGGGCGCTGTCAACCAGATCCAGATCAAGGTTAGGCCGGGCACCGACCTGGACCAACTCTCCGACCGGCTGCAACTGGCGCTTGAGCGGCTGCACCCGATGTACTTCCAGGTGCTGACCTGGGAGAAGAAGCAAGGGCCGCTCCTAGGTGCGGTGGCGATCGAGCAGAGCATCCTCAACATCCTCTTGTTCATGATCATCGCGGTGGCCGGCTTCGGTATCCTGGCGATTTTCTCGATGATCGTGGTCGAGAAGACGCGCGACATCGGCGTGATGAAGGCGCTGGGGGCTTCGACCGCGGGCATTCGCGGTATCTTCCTGGGCTACGGCCTGCTCTTAGGCGCGGTGGGCAGCGGGGTGGGCATGGTCGGCGGCCTGCTCTTTGTCCATTACATCAACGAGATCGAGCGCTTTTTAAGCATGTTGATTGGCCGCAAAGTATTCGACGATACGATCTACTACTTCGACAAGATCCCGACCCTCGTCGAGCCAAACACCGTTATTGGGATCGTCTTTGGCGCGCTGTTCATCGCCGTCCTGGCCAGCATCTGGCCGGCCCAGCGGGCCGCCAGGCTGCACCCGGTGAGGGCGCTTCGGTTCGAGTAACAAGCCGCCCTCCCAAGCCCGTGGTGGATCATCGGGCGGACGTCGCGGGCGAATCGGTGCAGCAGAGGTCGCGGGGCGGTCGGTCCTTTCTTTCCTTCAAGTCATGGGGCGGTTCGATGCCTAGCCATATCGCGGCGGTCGGTCTCTGCAAGAGCTACTGGAAAGGGCGGAACGAAGTGCCGGTGCTGCGCGGGGTCGATCTCCAGGCCGAGCACGGGGAACTGGTCGCGGTGGTGGGAGCCAGCGGCTCGGGCAAGAGCACGTTTCTCCATATCCTGGGGCTTTTGGACGCTCCCGACGGCGGTACGGTGTCGGTCAGTGGCCAGCGGATCGACAACCGTCCGGAGCGGCACCGGGACGCGATGCGCAACCGGCTCTTCGGGTTCATCTTCCAGTTCTATCATCTGCTGCCGGAGCTGACCGCGCTTGAGAACGTGATGATGCCCAGACTGATTTCCCACGGCGTCTGGTCGTACTGGAAAGAACGCTCGCGGATTCGCCGCGAAGCCGCGGAACTGCTCGAGCGCGTGGGGCTGGGGCACCGGCTGGATCACGTCCCCTCCGAGCTCTCCGGCGGTGAGATGCAGCGGGCGGCGATCGCGCGGGCGCTGGCGGGCGGCCCGGCCATCTTGCTGGCCGACGAGCCCACGGGGAACCTTGACGCAGCCAGCGGACAGGGCGTCATCGACCTGCTGCGCGACTTGAACCGCGAACGTGGGCTCACTATGATGATGGTCACCCACGATCAGCAGATCGCGCTGCAAGCCGATCGGGTTGTTCGGCTCGCCCAGGGCCGCATCGAAGAGTGGGTTCCCGCTCTGGTTTGAGGCCGCCAGCCCGAGGTGAGCCGGAGGTCTCGGCAAAGCGATAACCCCCGGAGGGCCGATTGTGATCCCCAAGGTCTACATCAGCGGCAAGCTCTACGAGAAGGCCGACGCCAAGATCAGCGTCTTCGACCACGGCCTGCTCTATGGAGACGGGGTCTTCGAGGGCATCCGGTCTTACGGGGGGAGGGTCTTCCGGCTTGAGGCCCACGTTGAGCGGCTCTTTGACTCAGCCAAGGCGATTGGCCTGCAAATTCCAATGAGCCGCGAGGAGATGGCCCGGGCGGTCATCGAGACGCTGGCTGCCAACAAGCTTGCCGATGCCTACATCCGCCTCATGGTGACCCGGGGTGCGGGAAGCTTGGGGCTCGACCCCAGGAGAACAACCGACCCACAGGTGATCATCATCACCGATCAGATCAGCCTCTACCCCGAAGAGCTCTACGACCACGGTCTCAAAATCATCACGGCGGGCACCACGCGGAACCACCCCAATGCGCTGAACCCCAAGATCAAGTCGCTCAATTACCTCAACAACATTCTGGCCAAGATCGAAGGAACCGAAGTAGGTTGCTTGGAAGCACTCATGCTCAACCACAAAGGCGAGGTCGCGGAGTGCACGGGAGACAACATCTTCCTCATCCGTCACGGGGTTTTGAAGACGCCGCCCGGCGATGCGGGGATTCTCGAAGGTATCACGCGGGGCGCGGTCATCGAGCTGGCGCGGCAGGTTGGCTACACCGTCTACGAGTGTACTCTTGATCGCTATGATGTTTACACGGCCGATGAATGTTTCCTGACCGGCACGGCTGCTGAGCTGATTCCGGTGGTCGAGTGCGACGGGCGAGTTCTGGGCTCGGGCCGGCCCGGTCCGATCACGCGCGAGCTCCGTCAGCGTTTTCAGGCCTTGGTTCGCGAAGACCGCTCACGCTGATGTGATGAGGGGGGCACACGGTGTGATCGAGATCAAGCGTCTACTGGCTGCGACTGATTTCAGCGCCCACTCCGAGGTGGCGGTCCGATACGCCTGCGGTCTGGCCGAGCGGCTGGGAGCCGAGCTTCATCTCGTCCACATTCTCTCCGAGATCATCCCGGCCGGACCCGACCCGCTCTTGATGCCCGTGATACCCCCTCAGTTCTATCAGGACGCCGAAGACCGCGCCCGCTCGACCCTGCAAACGCTCATTCAGCCCGGCTGGGGTAAACCGGCTGCGCTCTGCTTTGCCGTGCGGTGGGGCAGCCCTGTGGAGGTGATCGTCGATTATGCGCGCGAGCAGTCGATCGACCTGGTGGTCATCGCCACCCACGGCCGGACCGGGCTTTCGCACGTGCTTTTGGGATCGGTCGCGGAGCGGATCGTTCGCGAGGCCCCCTGCCCCGTACTGACCATTCGCGATTGGCATCGCGCCGCCGCGGCCAGCGCCTAAGGAGCCCCCAGCATCGTGCCCGCCACACAGCCAGAGCCCCGGCCCGCGCGCCGGATTGTCTTCCGCGGTCTGAAGATTGAGCTGGCACTGGAAACAGTGACCCTGGCCGACGGCACCACAGCCGAACGCGAGGTGGTCATTCACCCCGGAGCCGTGGCCCTCGTTCCCATGGTCGACCGCGACCACGTCTGCCTGGTCAGGAATCAACGTTATGCCGTCGGTCAGACGCTGGTGGAAGTCCCCGCGGGAACGATCGACCCGGGCGAAACCCCCGCAGAGACCGCCGCGCGCGAGCTCGCCGAGGAAACCGGCTATCGCGCCGGCCGCATCATCCAGGTTCACCACTGGTTCGTCTCGCCGGGCGTGATGAACGAACGCATGTTTCTTTACCTCTGCGAGAACCTCCGCCCGGGCCCGACCAGCCATCAGCTCGACGAGCGGTTGCAAACCCTGATCGTTCCCTGGTCCGATGCCTTGGCCATGATCCACGACGGTCGGATTCGGGATGCCAAGACCATGCTGGCCCTCTTTCTCTGCGATCGGCTGAGAAACCTGGGCTCTGCGCCGGCGGCTCTCGCCTGAGCGATATCTTCACTCGACCCGTCCGCAAGTTCTCATCGCAACGCAGAAAGGGAGTCTGATGAGACGAGCCACTGGTTCGCTGTTCCTGGCCGCGACCGTTTCTCTGGCGGCGATGCCAGTTCGGGGCGACGAAGCCCAGGCCAAAGCGATTCTCGACAAGGCGATCAAGGCGCTGGGAGGGCAGGAAAAGCTCTCCAAGGCCGAGGCCGCAACGTGGAAAGCCAAGGCTAAGATCACGATCGAGGGCAACGACAGCGAGGTCAGCACCGAGGCCACAGTCCAGGGACTCGATCATTTTCACTCCGTTTTCGAGGGGGACCTCGGCGGCAATAAGGTCAAGGGTGAGTCGGTCCTCAGCGGGGAAAAGGGCTGGCGGAAGGTCGGCGGCCAGATCCTCGAAATGGAGCCCGAACAGATCAAGAATGAAAAGCGCATGGTCTCTTTGATGGTCATTCCGGCGACCATCCTGCCGCTGCAGAAGAAGGAGTTCAAGGTCGAAACCGCCGTCGACGAGACGGTCGCGGGCAAGCCGGCCGCGGCGCTCAAGGTCACCGGGTTCGACGGCAAGGATTTCATGCTCTATTTCGACAAGGAAAGCGGCTTGCCGGTGCGGCTAGTCGCCAAGGTCACCGGCTGGATGGGCGAGGAGTACACCCAGGAGACCACGCTCAGCGATTACAAGGACTTTGGCGGCATCCAGAAGGCGACCAGGCTGAAGATCAAGCGCGACGGTGAAGACTTTGTCGACTCGCAGATCACCGAGTTCAAGGTTCTGGACAAGGTTCCGGCCGACTCTTTCACCGAGCCGAAATGACGGCGGCAGCGCGGGGTGACCCCGCGCTCACGCACTGCCAGGGCTTCCTTCCGGCCGGTCGAGACAGGCAAAGAGATCGGCGACACTCAGTCGAAAGCCTGCTAAGAAATCGAGGCCTTCGATCGTGCTTGCCTGGTCGTACTCCCTTGGTTTGTCCATCCCTCTCTCAAAAGCCGCCACGGTTCGGTACTGGGGATCGACCAGCCAGACGAGGCGCACGCCGGCCTCGAAATATTCGCGCCGCTTGCGCTCCATCTCGGCCCTGGTGTTGCTCTGGCTGAGTACCTCAATGGCCAAGGCCGGCACGACCTGGGGGATCGGCTCCTTGGGAACTTGCTGGCCAGGGAGGTCCGTCCAGAGGAAAAGGGCCACGTCGGGGACGCGAACGAGCCCAGGTGAGAGCCTGATAGTCCCATCGGGACCGGTCACCATACCGAGCTTCCTGTCTCGGACGAAATCCCAGAGAAGTGCACCCAATGCCAACGCCAGAAATGACTCGCGAAATCCCATGGGTTTCTCCACGAGCATGCCGTCGACCAGCTCGCAAAGCCTTTCCTTCTTATCGTTGATCCGGATCAGGTCGGTTTCGGTCGCCGATCCGGGCGCTGGGCGTGCGAGGATTCGGCTCAGGGGGATCCCGCCCAGTCGGTCGACCAGGTCCTGGAGCGTGAGCGTGTCTTGAGCAGACGGCGATTCCACTGCCAACGTAGCCACGGCGCCTCCTTCTGCGAGCGCATAAAGAAATGTCCTGTTCGAAAGGGACAGGCGGGACACGGCGAAAACCTGGCAAGAGGTTTCATTTTCCAGAATCATGACAACCGGAACAAGAGAGTCTTAAGTGAGTGCTGTGGCTCGGAACTCTTGACACGGAGAGAGAACAAGACAGAGCTTGGACCAAGACGGTACCCGGCTCGCACACCGTGGAGGTCCAACGTTTCTTGTCACAGATCGAGGTGCAGCAGCTCACCAAGGCGTACGGCCCGGGACCGCCGGCCATTGACGCGCTCGACCTGGTCGTCGCGAAGGGCGAACGCATCACGTTGCTCGGACCCTCCGGCTCAGGCAAGACTACGCTTCTGCGGTTAATCGCGGGCTTGGAATCGCCGGATGCCGGAACGATTCGGATCGCGGGCCGGGACTTGGCGAACATTCCGCCCCATCGCCGCGATGTGGCCATGGTGTTTCAGAATCCCGCGCTTTATCCCTATCTGAACATTTTTGATAACCTGGCGTTCGGTCTGAAGGCTCGGGGAGTCGCCCGGACGATACGCAGGCGTCGGGTGCAGGAGGTCGCTGAGCTTCTGGGCCTGGACCGGCTGCTCTCTCGCAGGCCGGCAGAACTCTCCGGCGGCGAGCGTCAGCGGGTGGCGATGGGGCGTGCGTTTGTCCGATGGCCGGGCGTCCTCCTCTTGGATGAACCATTCACGAATCTCGACGAGCCGCTGCGCGTTGCCCTTGGATCTGAGCTCCTCCAACTGCATCGCCGATTCGGCTCGACGGTGCTGCACGTCACTCACGACCAAAACGAAGGGCTCAGCTTGGGCCAGCGCCTCGCCGTGATCCATCGGGGCCGGATCATGCAGCTCGACACGCCCCGGACCGTCTTTGATCGTCCGGCGAACCGGTTCGTCGCCTCGTTCGTAGGCAGCCCGGGCATGAACCTCATCAAGGTCGAGGTCGTCCGCGACGAGAAGACCGTTCGCGTTCGCCTGCCAGGCGGCGAGGGTGCGGCGTTTTTTCACGCGGCCGGAGAGCTCGACGAGACGCTCCTGCCGCTGCATGAGACACAGCTTCTGGAGCTGGGAGTCCGGTTCGAATCGGTGATCATTTCAGGCGAGACGGTCGTTGATCCGACGGACTCTCGGCACCCGCGTTTCGTCGTTCCCGCCACCGTCCGCTCGGTCCTCTTTCAGGGGGCGTTCCAGCAGGTTGTGCTCGAAGTGGCCGGGCAGACCATGGCAGGACGTGCTCCCGCTCATGGGACATTCGCGGAAGGAGAGCTCACCCGCGCTCATCTCGATCTCTCGGGAGCCTCGTGGTTCGACCCGGCGACGGGCCATCGCCTGGAGTTGCATTGCCAGGCCTTTCCCCGCGCGATAGCTTGAACCTATCGTTCGCCCCGTACATCGGCCCCGCCAGGGCACTCATTTTCCGACCGGCCAGGAACATCATGTGCGACGTCATTCGAACCCTGATCGAGGCCCTCCGGCGGGATCGCGAGCAGATTCAAGCACAGGTCGACGAAGCGCGCGGATCGACGCCTCAGAAGGCGGATCGCTCATGAGCGCGGACCCCTCCGCTGGCCAGGCCGCTGCGCTGGCAAAGGGATGCGTCTCCGTCCAGCTCTTCGCCGTGGCAAGACAGTGCGTCGGCCGCAGCGAGATCGCCCTCGACTTGCCGCTGCCGGCATCGGTTGCGGATTTTCGCGTGGCGCTGGCTGCACAATACCCGGAGCTTGCACGTCTCGCTTCGATCATGATGATCGCTGTCGATACCGAGTACGCCACCGACACGAGTCTGATTCAACCAGGCGCCCAGGTGGCGCTCATCCCACCGGTCAGCGGGGGCTGAGGCGCGACCCTTGGGAGGACGCATTGCATGGTCGAGATCACCGAGGCTCCGATCGACCACGCCGCCGTGACGGACCGGGTCCGTTCCAATCAGGCGGGTGCTGTGTGTGCCTTCCTGGGCACGGTCCGCGAGCTGACTGGAGGCCGCCAGACGACCGCGCTCGAGTATGAAGCGTATCCTGAGATGGCCCTCAAGAAGCTGGCTGACCTGGAGCGCGAAGCTCGCGGCCGCTGGCCGATCGTCGAGGCCGCGATCGTGCACCGGGTCGGCCATCTCGAGCTAGGGGAAGTCAGTGTCGTCGTTGCCGTGAGCTGCCCGCACCGGGCCGAGGCGTTCGAGGCCTGCCGCTGGCTGATCGACACGCTCAAAGAGGTCGTGCCGATCTGGAAACGCGAGACCTGGGCCGACGGCACCGAGGAATGGGTGCACCCGCGAATGAGCGGGGCCACGGAGAAGAGGCCGTAGATCAGGACATAAGGCCGCCGATTGCCACGGAGAAGACGCGGAGGGCCTCTGAGAACACGTGATTTGTGCCGCTCCTGGCCACGGAGAGAATGCCGAATGAGTCACAGATGGCGGCCACGGAGAAAATGCGGAATGAGCCGCGGATGGCGGCCACGGAGAAATGCGAAATTGGCCACAGCTGGACGCGGATGGACACGGATAGATTTTAGGACGAAGGAGACCTGGCTCTCCTGTACCTCGTTGACTTGGTCACTGCCTCGCCGCTTCCGATCAACCCGCGACTTTCGCTGGCGTTTCTGTGTAACCTGGGGTGATGCAAACACAAGCAGCCTGGCGGGCCGGTCGGTCGCGGATGCGCGCCGCTGGCCGCGACGAGCAGGCGCAAGGAGCGACGCGACGATGTGCCCGACTGAACAGTCCGACGATGAACCAGCCGAATCTACGGGGACGCTTTCCCCGGAGGATACGGGAGAGTGGCCGATACCCGAAGCTAGCCCGCAGGCGCAGGAGCCTGAGTCGCTGTCAAGCCTCCAAGAGTCGAGATCCGCACTCCCGGAGCCAGAGAAGTCCACTCCTCCCGCGTCCTCCGCGGTCGATTCCATCCCTCGGATCATGGCGGCCATCAGCCAGCTCGGGGGCATGGTCGAGCAGCGTCTCTCGACCCTCCAGTCACTCTTCGACCGCGAGGTCCGCGCTGAGGCCACGCGCGAGCGGATCGTCGATCGGCTTCATGCCGAGCTTCAGGAGTACAAGCAAGACTTGCTCCTCAAGGTGCAGCGGCCGATCTTCATCGACCTGATCCAGTTACACGACGACATCGGTAAGATGATCGAGGCCCAGCCTGCTGAGGATGCCGACCAAGCGGCCGCGGTCTGGGGCACGCTGGAGTCGATTCGAACGGCCATTCTCGACATCCTTTACCGCCAAGGAGTCGAACCGTTCCAGACAGAAGGTGACGAGTTCGACCCGCGCCGTCAGCGTGCCGTGACAACGGCTCCCGTCGATGAGCCCGGACAGAACCGGACCATCGCTGGCCGGCTTCGCCCGGGTTTCCAGGCCGGAGAAAAGATCATCCGGGCCGAAATGGTCTCGGTTTACACGCTGAGAGCGTGTAATCGGCTGCCATGACGGGGGTTGCGGTCGTGACTGGGGTTCCTGCCTTGGCGCTGGGACGGTGCTCTCAGTGCTCCCTGTCCGGCGGGTCGATCTGGTAGACCTGCCCGGCGAGCTTCAGCGTGACCGGTTCGGTGAAGGTGAGGTACTGGTTCAGCTCGGCCGACTGCGTCCGCGCGAGGCGGAAGAAGGCTTCGCTGAACTGGGCAATCCGCGTGGCTTTGGCGTCTTCGTCCGGTTTGACCGTTGAGTCGACCCAGCGGTTGTCCTTGTAGAAGAAGGTCTTGGAGCCGATCTGACGGAGGGTGCCCTGCTCATTTCGGGCCTCTTTCCGCAGGCTCTCGGCGTCCTTCGCACGGACCATGGAATCGGACCGCTGAACCGGCGCAGTGCTGGCACCGCGGGCGGGCATGGACTCGACAGCCTGCTGGCCGCCGTAGCCGCTGGAGGCGAGGCCCGGGCTCATCGGCTGCGCCATTGGCTTGTCGGCGTTCATGTAGGACTGTTTCAGATCGCGTTGGGCGACGGCGTAGCCGCCGCTGACGGCGTCCAGATCACCGAGTGTGCGCCGCGCGTGGGCGGAGTTTTGAACCGCAGCGTGCAGGGGGACGCGTTCGTCCGCGAGAAACGACGTGTAGGGCGTGAGGATGCCATAGCGTGTGCTCAGGCTGACGAGCTCGTCGACCAGCTCCCTGTTCTGTCCGCTCATGTCGATCTGGTCGATCAAGTAACCGACCCTGCGTGTCGCCCAGATGCGTTCGACGAAATCGTACGTGCTGCCCCGGTCGGCGTCGGCCAGCTCGGCCGGAAACTCGAACGACCTGCGCTCGCTGCCGACTTTGCCGGTAATCCGCAGCGTGGTCCTGCCCGACTGGCGATACCGGCCCACCCAGACGATCTGGCCCCCTTCGAAGAGATCGGGCAGATCGCGGGGGTATGTCCTGTTTAAGTCCATGCCCGCCAGCTCGATGCGAAGATCGGCCAGCACGGGGCTCGTGAGCCTTGCATAGAAGCGGCCGACATGCCCTTCGATATCTTCATCGGGTTTGACGTATTCGCTTGTGCCGCTATTGTTTCCGCTCAGTCGGTCGAGCAGCCGGGCGTTCACGTCAAAGCCGACGCCGAAGCAGAAGAGGCGCGTCTTGCGGGTGTTCGCCTGACGGCAATTCTCGGCGATACGCAGCTCCTGCTTTTCACCGGCGGTGGGCAGGCCGTCGGTCATGAAGAGGATGTAGCTGGGCCGCGAATCGTCGCGGATCATCCCCAACGCGGTCTTGAGAGCCGAATCGATGTTGGTCGAGCCCCCCTCTCGGATGTTCTCGATATAACGCTCGGCCTCTTCGCGCGTCCGCGAGGTATACCTTTGGAGCTCGGGCTGGAAGCTCTCGACCCGGTCGTCATAGACGACGATATTGAAAAGGTCGTCGTCGCGAAGGTTGTTCAAGACGGACTTCATCGCCTTGCGCGCCTGCTCGATCTTCTTGCCGGCCATGGAGCCGGACCGGTCGAGCACGAAAATAACCGTCTTGGGCAGCGTCCGGCTGTCAGGGGCCTTGACCTCGGGGCTGGCCAGAAGCAAGAAGTAACCGTCGTCGCCCGAGCTGCTCCTGTAGCTGATGACCGACGCCCCGATGGCCCCCTCGCTGAGCGTGTAGACGAGCCGGAAGTCGTGATCTGGCACAAGATCGCGGCGTTCCAGGCTAATCCTGGCCTCATGATCGCCCAGACGCTCGACGTGGGCATCATCGCTGGGGCAGTAGACCGACTTGATCGCCTCTTTCGTGGTGATCGTCGTGTTCACGCTCAACCGCAGGATCGGCCGGGCGGTAAATTTCTGGGTGCCCAGGGGGTAGGAAAACTCGACCAATTCGCGGTCCCGCTTGCAAAGCTGGGTATACCGCATCGTCACCTTGCGATCTGACCCCGGAGGTATCGGGAAGATGCTCGTGCGGTAGAGCCCGCGCCCCATGTACTCCAAGAGCGCGGGGTCACGCTTGGTCCGGACGATCTCTTCGTAAATCCGCCGGGCCTCGTCCTTGTCCAGCAGCCTTCCAGGCAGCTCGCGGCCGTCAACCAGAAGCACAAAGTTCTGCACCGCACCATCTTCCGGCAGCGGAAAAAGGAACTCGGACTCGATCTGGAACGACCCGGGGTTGTGAAACGTCTGCGCGATCTGAACCTCCGCGACCTGATCGCGGACCCGGGCATCGATGCTCACCTCACGAATCTCGTAGGATCGGCCCACGGTAAAGCTCGGCCGCCGATCGACGATGATTCCTTGCGAGCGAACCCGGGGCGCTGCAGCGATCACGACGGCCAGGGCCCCGCACGCGACCGCCCAATGACTTCGACGCGTTCTCATGACGTCCCTCCCCTTGACGATCTTTACGCGATGCACGATCAGCCTCTACCAGACTAAACGTCCATGACCACTCGTCCTGAGCCGGCGATGTCGTTTTTTCATAAAATCGTTATCTGATCTTTTTCCGGCGAGACCAGCGCGACGGTTCAGGATACGACGGCCTATCAGAGCGCGCTTCTGGCCTCCATCGGCCTGGGCGATTCCTTGGGCACGGTCTTCAGTTCCACGGCGTTGCCCCCAAGCCTCGACCTGAGCAAGTTCGACGCGGGCCAGTTCGTGCTTCAGTCGACTCGGACGAGCACGCCGGCCGTGGTTCTCACGGCCTCGTGTGGTTCTCACGGGTTCGATTGATGTCGGCGGATCGGGCCAACAGCATGTTACGCCGAAGCCGAGTTCCGTGGTTCTCATGGGCCTGGCGATCCTGGGTTTCTGCGTGAGTGAATCATACTGGGAATCATTTTGAAGTCGGTGAAAAAACCGTACTTTATGTAAGCTAGAGCCGGCAGGGACACGGTGGTGGTTTGCAAAGTCGACCCACGGTCGCTAGCCTCGGCGCAAGGCCCGGGGTGATCGCGCAGCGGGTGCTGGTGGTGAGGTCTGTCAATGGGCAAGGATCGGAGCTGGCGGAGCCGGGGCCCGAAGCGGGGATCGAGCCGCGGTGCCGGCCCGCAGCGGGCCGCGATCACCCTGATGCACGTCGAGGGCGAGGGCCAAGCCGGGCAGTTCGAGCTGGTCCATCCTGCCTGCGTCCAAGAGACGGAGCTGGACTATCAGGACGGGCTTGAGCTCTGGAAGGCTGGCGACCCCGAGGGGGCCCAAGACGCCTTGCGGTACGCCTTGCAGGCCTGCCGCGACAACCAGTGGATTCACCTGGCATTGGGCCGTATCGCGCTGCACGAATTTCGCGACCCGGCGCTGGCACGGGGACATTTCGGCTATGCGGTCGAGCTGGCGCGGCAGGCCATCCCGCAAGGCTTCCGAGGTCGTCTGCCGCGCAATCGCCCGGCCAACGAGGCGTTTTATGGCGCATTGGAAGGTCTGATCTCTTGCCTTCGCGCCCTGGGCGAAAAACGCGATGCCGAGAGTCTGCTGGCCTGGGTCGAAGACCTGGGCGGAGGGGAGCAAAGCCTTCCTGAGAGGCCGCCGGAAGGGCCCGCAGAGGGTCGTGCCGAAGGGGCCGGCGGCGGGTCGGGAAGCGGTCCCCAAAGGGCCCGCCCCGGGACCAAAAAGGGCCCCGAAAACGACCCTGCAAAGGGCCATTGAAAAAAATTCAAAGTCAGAACGTCGCAAGAGCTGCGTCGATTTCGACTTTGCAGGTTTTTCGGGCTTGCAGGGATTGGGGGAACGGGATAGAACCACCGCGGGATTGGACTGGCAGCCCGATGCCGTGGCAGGGTGAACCAGCCTTGGAGATGACAATCGGGGTTCAGTCGCATGATCATGCGTTCGATCGCCGGTGGCGTGGAGGTCCTCGCGCCGGCGAAGCTAAACTTGTTCCTCGAGGTCCTGGCTCGCAGGCAGGACGGTTATCATGAGATCGAGTCGTTGATGGTCACCGTGGATCTGTACGACACCTTGACCGTCACCGACCTCGCGTCGGGAGCGATCGAGATCGAGTGCGACGACCCGCGGCTGCCGGCCGGGCCTGCCAACTTGGTAGTGCAGGCCGCGGAGCGATTGCAGGCCGCATCGGGAACGAACCGAGGCGCCCGGATTCGCCTGAAGAAGCTCATTCCCGTGCAAGCGGGGCTGGGTGGCGGATCGAGCGACGCGGCGGCGACCCTGGCGGCTCTCGACCGAGTGTGGGACCTGGGGATGCCTGCGGACCGGCTGGACGCGGTCGCGGGAAGTCTTGGCAGCGACGTGGCCTTCTTCCTGCATGCCCCGGCGGCAATCTGTCGCGGTCGAGGCGAACAGGTCGAGGCCTTTAATCTCAGGCATCCCCTGCACTTCGTGCTGGTCGCACCGAGCCTTGGCCTGAGCACGGCCGAGGTGTACGGTTGCGTCACGCCGCCTGAGCGACCGCGGCCGATCGGCCCGGTCGCAGATGCGGTGGCGCTCGGGGACGTGGCCACCCTGGGCCAAAGCCTGTTCAACCGGCTCGAGCCCGTCGCCCTCGCGCTTCGCCCGGAGCTGCTCCGGGTTCGCGACGCGCTGGCAACGCTGGATCCGCCACTGGACGGGTCCCTGATGAGTGGGAGCGGCTCGGCCTACTTTGGCCTCTGCCGCAATCTGGCCGCGGCCCGTCACGCCGCGGATCTTCTTGAACCGCTCGGACTAGGATGGGTCCGGGTCGTGGCCTGCGGCCCCTGAGCAGAGAAGCCCTCGTAAAGGAGTACCGGCTGTGGAGATCACTGAAGTTCGCATCAAGCTCATGGAAGACAACTCGGGCAGCAACGAACGCTTGCAAGCCTTCTGCAGCATTACGTTCGACGACATGTTCGTCATCCGCGACTTGAAGATCATCGAAGGCGCCAAGGGCTTCTTTGTCGCGATGCCCTCGCGCAAGCTGACTGATCGATGCCACAACTGCGGCACCAAGAACCACCTGCGCAGCCGTTTCTGCAACCAGTGCGGCTGTCGGTTGGATGAGAATCGGGCTCTCCGCGACGCGGACGGCCGGGCCAAGCTCCACGCTGACATCGCGCATCCGATCAACTCGATGTGCCGTGAGAAGATCCAGTCCGCCGTGCTGGCCTCGTACGCCGAGGAGCTGGAACGCGCCAAGATGCCGGGCTATGTGTCGCGGTACGATGAATACGAGGTCGATGATTTCGAGGTCCCCTACGAGACCCACGCTCCGGCAGGGCACGCGGGAGTCGGCGATCCGCCGATCCGCCGCGGCCCGCTGCGGGGACACACCCAGCATGCCCGCGGCAATCAGTCGGTGCTGCGCGGACCACACGTCCCCCCTCGCCGCGACAGCTCGACCGAGGAGATGGCCTCGGACTATCACCGCCG
>JBKQMU010000238.1:0-14239 GCA_052146555.1 Isosphaeraceae bacterium | reverse complement strand
CCGCACGGCCTCGCCGATCATGGGCTGATCGTCGATCAGGAGGACCGTAACCTTGTGCTCTGTAAGCAGGGGCCCGGTGCTCATTTCTCTGACTCCCGAGGAGGCGGACTTCATAGTCTCCGATGATGTGGGCACTCCCCACCTCATCTTGACGCCTAATTCAAGAAGATGGGGCATGCCCACCCCGCGGAGTTGCTCAAGTAGAACTTCTGTATTCTTTCAAAGCAACGCCGACCGCGCCTGCGCCTGAGTCTCATTTTGATCGGGAAGGAGGCTGCCGATGGCATGAGGGATCTGGTGCAGTGGCAGTACCATCTCGGCGGCTCCAATCTCGGCGGCCGCCTTCGGCATACCCCAGACCACGCTCGTCGCTTTATCCTGCGCGATGGTCTTCCATCCCAGGCGCTTCAGCTCGAGCAAACCTTGAGCGCCGTCGCGACCCATCCCAGTCAGAAGCACGGCAACCCCTGGCCTTGGCCAGTGCCTGGCCACGCTCCGAAAGAACACATCGACCGACGGCCGGTAGCTCAGCGATCGCGGTTCGACCGAGTAATGCAACCGCCTGTCCGCTCCCAGGACCAGATGATCGTTGGTACCGGCAAGAAGGATTTTCTCCTTGGTCATGGCCATCTTTGCTACGACCAACTCGACTTTCCGTCCTGCTTGCTCGCACAGCCACTGACAGAGCCCTGGTGCGAATGCGGCATCCACGTGTTGGACGATCACGATCGTGGTCTTCAAGGTCACGGGAAGCTCGGCAAGGATCTCCGCCAGGGCGAAAGGGCCGCCCGTGGAGGATCCCAGGAGAACAAGCGGATGAAGGTCCGGCCCCTGCGCCTGCTTGGGAACCGGAATCGAGAACGATCCTGAGCCTAAGGGTGATGGGGTCTTTCCGATTAGCTTACCGATCACGTCGATCTTACGCAAAAGCGCCGATGCGCCCGCAACCTCGCCCCCTGCACCAAGCACGGGAGTGTCCACAGCGTCGAGTGCTCCGTGGCCCATCGCCTGGTAGACCTTGCTAATGTGCCCGCTGACCGTCGCTGTCACCACCAGGATGGCACAGGGGGAATCGCTCATGATTCGCCGCGTGGCTTCGACCCCGTCGGTGCCTGGCATGAACAGGTCCATGAGAATCAAGTCAGGATGATTCGATCGCGCCATCGCCACCGCCTCGGCGCCATCACGGGCGATCCACGCCACGTCTTGCCCCGGCACTGACAGGACCACTCGGCGCAGGACCTCACAAGCCATGGTCGAATCGTTAGCTATGCCTATTTTCATGCAAGTCCTCGGCTGCCTTTGGGTGCTCTCGCCTCTGGCGAGATCACTCTACCAGATAAGGCGCCGGTCTCTAAGCGGGAAAGCCAAGTTCTCTTGCTCCCACTTCATGGTCTTGCCTCGCCAATCAGGTCCACCACGGCGTCTAAGAATGTCTGATCGTGGAAGCTGCTCTTGGTCAGGTAGAAGTTTGCTCCAGCGTCCAGACCGCGGATCCGGTCTTCTTCACGGTCCTTGTACGACACGATGATCACGGGAATCGCCTGCAGGCGAGCGTCTTGCTTGATCTGCGAGACGAGCTGGATGCCATCCAACCGAGGCATGTCGATATCACTGACGACGAGATCGTAGTGCCCGGCGCGAAGCGAGTTCCAACCGTCGACTCCATCAACGGCCGTATCCACCACGTAGCCTCGATTTTCCAGCAATTGCCGTTCCAGCTCGCGGACAGTGATCGAGTCATCCACGACGAGGATGCGACTGGGACCATGAGCCGTTTCCTGCACAGTCCGCTCGGCACTGAGTTTCTTGAGCCGGCGGCCGCCCAGTAAGTTGTCGATCGAGCGGATCAGATCGTCGACATCGATGATCAGCACGGGCCAGCCATTCTCGAGCACGGATGAGCTGTTGATGTTCGGCACCTTGCCCAGGCGGGGATCAAGCGGGGCGACCCTGAGGTCGCGTTCCCCCAGGAAGCGATCAACCACGACTCCGAAGCGATGACTGCGGTCGCTGGCCACCACGACCGGCAGCCGGCCACTTATGCGCGCCTGGGCCGGTAGCTCCAGCACTTGGGCCGCTTCAACCAGCCCAACTGGCTGCCCGTCTGAGAGCAGGTGCGGCTTTCCCTCGAGGTCATATACATCCTGGCGACTCGCCATCAAGATCCGGTCGATCCGGTTGAGAGGGAAGGCGAACGGCTCGCCCACGATCTCGACTAAGAGCGCGCGAATGACCGAGACGGTGATAGGTAACTGGAGAATGAACCGCGTTCCCTTTCCGAGCTGGCTACTGACGCGAACCGACCCACGTACCGCTTGGACCATGCTCTGCACGACGTCCAGTCCCACCCCTCGACCCGAGATCTCGGTAACTTGCTCCTTGGTCGAAAAGCCAGGAAGAAACAGGAAATCGAGCAGCTCGAACTCGCTCAGCCGGCTGGCGACCGAGGGGGTCGTCAGGCCCTTCTCCACGACCTTCTGGCGTAGTCGGTCCAGATCGATTCCCCGGCCGTCGTCGCCGAGTGTGATCTGGAGCATTCCGGCACGGTGACGCGCCTCGAGCCGGATCGTTCCCAACGGATTCTTACCGGCAGCTTGCCGCTCTTCGGGCGTTTCCAGTCCGTGGTCTAGGGCGTTACGGATCAGGTGATTGAGCGGAGCCTCCAGAGCATCGAGAATGTCGCGATCGACCCCAGTGGTCTCGCCGATGACCTCGAACTTGGCCTGTTTCCCGAGCTGGCGGGAGACATCACGGACCAGGCGAGGAAAACCGCGAATACCATCAGCTAGGGGACGCATCCGGCTAGTGAGCACCTCGTGATGGAGCCTACCGGAAAGCTCGTCGCTGCTGCGTGCGAACTCTTCTATCGCCTCAAGCGTTTCTCCCAGACCTTGCAGGCAGCGAGTTGCCTGGTCCCTGGAGCTCGAGAGCATCTCGCAATCAGCGGCCGGTAAGGACACTCCTTCCCTTGAAAGGCGATCCTCGAGCTGCTCTAGCGTCTGCAGAAGCCCGGTCTGGCGGCTCTTGAGCAACAGCAGCGAATCGATGAACGGACGGAAGCGGCGGGTCTGCACCAGCGACTCACCAGCTAAGCTCATCAGTCGTGTCAGACTCTCGGCGGTCACGCGGACGACACGGTCCGATGGCTCCGAGGCAGCGGAGCTCGCGCCCGGGGATGACGCGGTCCTAAGTGCTGGCACCGTCTGAGCGACGTTTCCCGAAAGCCCTAAACGCGGCTGAGGCCACGGCTCCCGCTGCCCTTGTAGGTCCCAGTGTGCTTGTGGCTCCCTTTGCGATTCTGGCTCCCGCTGCCCTTGCAGCTCTGTTTGTTGCTCAGGTTGAGGCGCGATCGCTGGGTCTTGGCTCGCGGCCGCTACGGGCGACGTGGTAAGCGTCACAGGGGGAGCAGGTTCTGGTTCTCCATTCTGGAAAGCGGCGAGGTCGCTTACAAACCGCTCGACGTCCTCAACGTGGTTGTGCTGCCAGCTTTCCAACTCTGCTTCTGGAACTCGTGACACTTGCGTCAGCAGATCCACACCCCGCAAGAGTGCGTCGATTGGCCCAGATTGGAGCCTCATCTGCCCCTTCTGCGCGGCTACCAGGCAGTCTTCCATCGCGTGGGCTATGCGTACTGCTGCATCTAGCCCAACGATTCGCGCCGCCCCCTTCAGCGAGTGCGCCGCACGCATCAAAGGCTCGATCAGATTGGCTGTCGCACCGTCACTCTCTAGTGCCACCAGTCCCTGCGATAAAACCGACAGACGCTCTTCCGCCTCCATCCGGAACAGGTCCATCATCGAAAAATTGCTCAGGTCATCGCTCACTGCCCGATGCTCCGCAATGCCGCAAAGACCCGTTGCTCGTCCAGGAAGCTGACGCTTCGATCATTCCAGGAAAGGATCGCCTGGCTGAAGCTGACCTCAGGATTCGCCAAGCTCGAAGAGACATTACGCATGTGAGAGCGGGCAAGCCGGTGCACTCCGAGCAGTTCCTCGACCGGGAAGATCCAGTTTTCTGATCGTTCGCGATCACGCAAGATGACCAAGTGCGATCCCGGGCTTGGGGTTAATCCGGCGTGTGGTTCTGCCTCGGCTGGGGGCTCTTGCCTGCGGGCCAGCACGGATGAATGAGTCACTGGTTCAGGCGGCGATGCCGTTGAGAGATCTACTCCCAGCAGTCCGTGGAGAGAGATGCAGAGCTGGAGCGTCCCACGTAGGTTGACAAGGCCTAATAGCGCGGTGCTAGAGCGATGTGGGATCCTGTGGACCGGACGCGGCAGCGTTACCTCGGCAACTGTCTGGGTAGGGAAGGCTAGCGATTCCCGGCCCAGACGGAAAATCAGAGCGCTGATCTGGTCGCGATTGCCCTGAGAGGCGTTTGATCCAAATGCATCGGTGGCCCCGCCGGTAGGCCCGGCTAGCCGCTGGGTCCACTCGATCAAATAGTTTGCAGGCGCGGGGCGGTCGAAGAACGTCCGTGCCGCTGCGGCAAAGACTGGACAGTTGCGGCAATGAATGTGAGTTTTGAGTTCCGGGCAAGTCTGATCGCCCGAGGTCCCAATTCGGTTCCAGCAATCAGAGCCGGAGGTGAGAAGCTCACTTGGTCGGAGAGGCACGTTCAGCGCTGGATTGCTCATCTTTAGCGTGCTCCCTTCCTCGAGCTGGCACGCTCGGCACGGTGGCGAAACCTGGCCGCGGCAGCAAGCTCGCCGCGACGCTCCGCGGCGAGTGCTAGCGCAAGTAGCACCTCGTCATGCACGGGATCGAGATAAACCGCCTTATGAAAATAGGTCTCGCCCAGCGCCCCGTTTCCTGCCGCCTGATAAATCACTCCCATCAAGTAATAAGTCGCCGCGTCAGGGCCCTGCAAGGCCAGTGCCTCTTGACAGAGCTCGATTGCCTTCCGATGTCTCCCCTCGTTTGCCAGTGTTGACGCGCGGTCCAGAAGTGGACCCGGCATTGTAACTCGCGAATCAGGATCGTCTCCAGCCGGCTGCACAGGCAGCGCGAATTCTCTGATCCGGCCGTTCAAATCAGGTTGTGAAGCGGCGGAGTCGAGCGCGGCGGACGCTCGCCACACTCCAAATTGCAGCTCCCCAGGGCGATTCTCTTCCGGCCGGCAGAAATGAGACTGAGGGTTGCTCGCTGCTGTTAGCCGGGAGCTAGGCCCGATGCCGAGCGCAACTGACGGTGAGCCAGCCGTCTTTGCCCGTCGGTACGCGAACGAGCCACGAGCGCCGATTGGCGTAAATCTGGGCTCAGAGTCAGGGGCGTTCAGGCGGTCCGCGTGCCCGACGACCAGCAATCCATCTTCGGCAAGTAGGCGATCCAGGACTACCAGCACCTGAGCCTGGGAGGCCTCGTTGAGATAAATCAGCAAGTTGCGGCAGAAAACTACATGATAGGGGGGCGTCCCCTGGAGAAGTCCAGGGTCGAGAATACTTCCTTGAATGAACCGCACACCGTCGCGTAAGGAGGCATCGAGCTCGAAGCCTAATGCGCACTTCCGGAAATAGCGGTCACGAAGTCGCGGGTCACTGCCACGGAAGGCGTTGTTCCTAAAGATGCCGCGGTGAGCTAGGTCCAGCCGCTGCTTGCTGATGTCCACCGCGTCCACCAGGTAACGCTTGTCGGCAAGGCCAATTTCGTCGAGCGCAATGACCAGCGAATAAGGCTCCTCACCTCCCGCGCAGGGGATGCTCAGAATTCGTAGCGGCGGGCGGGTCGGGTTGGTGACCCATCCTGTATGTGCGTACTCCTGAACGAGCCGGAAAGGCATCTCATCGCGGAAAAACCAGCTTTCCGGAATCACCACTTCCTCGATGAGCGACTGAAGCTCGGTCTCCGAGCTGGCAAGCAGGGTGAGATAAGCTTCAGGCGAACCGAGACTCCGTTCATTCATTCGGAGCTGGACGGCGCGCAGGATCATGTTCGATCCCACCGCACTGCAGTTTAGCCCAATCCGGTCGGAGAGCAGGCTTTCGATTCTCTTGATTGAGTCAGAGCTCACGTCGAACCCACCTCAGAATGGCCGGGAGGGCCCGCTTTCACGCTGTCGTCCGAGGCGACGCTCAAGAACGATTGCCAAAGGGAAGCCGGCAGCAGCTTAGCGGGTGCAATCAACTGTACCATGGCTTGATCGATCGTGACGATCGCGCCTAGGTAAGGTGCCTGTGGAAGCTGGATGGGCGGGGAGATTACCTGTCCTGGCTCGATCGAAACCACCTCGCTGACCTGCTCCGCGATTAGTCCTATGATTCGGCGGCGATCGCGCAACGGCTCAACCAGCCGGCTGCCTGCGATGGTCTCCTCTTCGATGGTCTCCTCTTCGGTAACGGCACGGCCGGGTAGGGCAAGCGGCTCTCTGGGGCCACAATTGGCTGGTGCGCAGTTGGCCACGATGATGCGCGTACTGAGACGGTCCGGGCATGCCTCGGAACCTAGAAGGAGTCCCAGATCGACGACAGGGGTGACCGTGCCACGATAATCAAACAAGCCCGCAAAGAAAGCTGGGGCGTAGGGAAGCCCGCGCAGCTCGACTCTCGGCACGACTTCGACCACGCGAGCAACGTCGACCGCGTAAAGGTTCTGGGCAGCTCGGAAGGTCAAGAGAAACATGGAATAGCACCCGAGACTTCCAGCGGTCCGTTGATCGGTCGGGTTCAGGAAGCTGAACCAGGGACTGCCGGGGGATTCGTTTCCGCCTGTCCTAGCGAGAATCGCGAGACTTCCTCCTTTAAGCCCCCAACGGCCTCGCGCAGGTGATCGGTTGCTTTGTTGAATTCCCGCAGCGATACCGAGGTCTGGTTGGCCCCCTCGCTGAGCCGGAGCATGGCCTCGCGAATCTGGTCAGCTCCCTGGGACTGGACGCGCATTCCTTCGGTGACCTGGTCGAATCGCTGGTCGAGGCCCTGCACGGCCCCGATAATCTTGCCGAGCTGACTGCTGATGAGATTGACTTCACTGACCACCTGGCGCACCTGCTCGCTGAACTTGTCCATCTCCATCACGCCGGCGGAGACGCTGTATTGCATCTCCTTGACCATACGCTCGATATCCAGCGTAGCCACGGCGGTCTGGTCCGCCAGGCGGCGAATTTCACGAGCCACAACGAGGAACCCCAGTCCATATTCGCCGGCCTTCTCGGCCTCGATCGCCGCGTTGATCGACAGCAAGTTGGTCTGGTCGGCGACCTTGGTGATCGTAGTGACCACCAGGTTGATATTCGCGGCCCGCTCGCTGATCACCGCGAGCTTGGAGCTGATTGAGCCGGTCGACTCAGCCAGTTGCCGCATCGTTCGGTCCATGCTGCCTAAGCTCTGCTGTCCGGTTGTCGCCATCTGCGACGTTTGGCGGGCTAGCAGGTTGACCTCGTTCATCGTCCGCAAGAGCTCCTGGCTCGTGGCGGAGATCTCATTGACGGCGGCCGCGGCCTCGTTGGTTGAAGCACCGTAGTCGTAGACCGTCTGCTCTTGCTGCTTCGAGGTTGCCGCGATTTCCGTGGCTGTGGACATCAGCGCGATACTTGACCTTTGGATCTGGCCGATCAGCGATCGGAGGTCCGTGATCATCTTGCGGATTGCCTTGAGAAGCATCCCAGCCTCGCCCGAAGCTTCCTCCCGCAAGGTTGGCGTCAGATCCCCCGCGGCTACGCGGTCCGCAACTAGAGCCGCCTCCCGGATCGGACGAGCGATCGACCGGGCAACCGACCAGGCCACCCAGGCCACCGAAGCCGTGGTCAAAGCTAGTAGAAGGCCGGCGGCGAGCTGCTGGCGGTTGATCATCTCGAACGCCTCGTCCGTGTCCTGCTTGACCACCAGGCCCCAACGAAATGCGGGCAGATACGACCAGACACCGACGATCGGCTTGTCTCGATAATCAAGACCTGATCCATAACCGCGCTGACCCCTTACTGCCCTCTGGGCTGCCGAAGATCGATTTTCACCCATGCGGACAGTCTGATGGAAGGCGGCATTTTGAGTATGGCGCAGCGGCGCGATGAAGACCATCTGGTCACCCTTGCGGGTAGTGACCAGCGTCTCTCCCGTGGCTCCGAGCCCATCGTAGTCATTGAAGATTCTGTAGATCTCGTGATTACCACTCTGGAGAATGATCACGCCGATGACCGCGCCTTCTTTCAAGACCGGATGCGCGATGAAGACCGCTGGCTCGGTCAGACCGGGATAGACCTGGTAGTCCGACACCTCGGATTGAAGCAGCATCTTGGCTCGCTCGAAAACCTCGGCGAGCTCGCTCCCCTTGAGCGGCCCGGAGAGTAGGTTCTCACCTACGTCGAGGTCCGCTTTGGCTCGAAAGAGGAGGCCTCCGGTAACGTCGAAAAGATAAATATTCGCGTAGCCGTACGCTTCTAGGTAGTTGTTAGCAGTCACCCGGTAGGTCTTCACCTTCTGCTCTCGAACCGCCTCAGTCAGTCTCCCTTTTGCAAGAGTCTCCGAAAGCTCCTCGGTGGTCTGCACCGTCCGGGGCGCTTGGCTAATCACCGCAGCGTCGCCCCGGCTCTGGCGTACAAAGCTCTCGAGCTGTGTGGTCTTCGAGGCCGAGATGGAAAGCAGCTCGCTCTTGAGGGACTGTTGCAACGACTTGAGCGAGAGATAGGTGTGGATCGCCGTTAGCAGGCCGCAGGGAATCAGCGAAATTGCCAGAAACCAGAGCAGAAGCCGGGTCGTGATGCTGGCACGAGCAGGAGAAAGCCAGTTCGATCGCATGGGCAGTCAACCTAGCGCTGGTAGGGTCTCGACCGTCGCGCACCGGAAAGTACGGGCGCTGGGGCCGTCGAAGAACTGCGCTCTGGCGGCATTGCTGCTGGTCGTGAGGGAACAACCAGTGCCTGAGGATTGAACTCATGGGTTCCCCAGGTTGTGTACAGCTTCTCCACGAACTGTTCCCACTCCAGCCGCGTCCGAAGCACGGGAAAAGGCACTGGCCGAACGGGCTTTTCGAGGCTCCAGACGACGCTAAACTGGCCATCGCCGCGGATCTTCCCCACGTAGAAAGGTCGCCAGGTGTGAAGCGTTTCCGAGTCGACCGATACCACTCCCTCAGGTGCTTCCAAGCTCTGCCTGCGAACGGCCTTGAGCACATCGGGGGGGTTGTCGTTATCGATCTCCTCGACGGCCTGCGCCCAGAATTTCACCGCGTTGTAGGAAGCCACGATTGCGTCGCTGGTCGACCGATCGCTGCTTGTCCGGCCCTTGAACCTGGCGACGAAATTACGGTTGACCGGGCTCTCGATCGATTGAAAATAGCTCCATGCCGCGTAATCACCGATCATTTCCTTGACTGGCAAGTCACGGAGCTCGTCCTCGCTGATGGTAAATGAGATGACCGGCAGGCGCGTTGGAGTCAATCCGGCCTGCGCCAGTTGCTGGTAAAAAGACTTGTTGCCATCACCGATGACCGTGCTCAGCACGACGTCTGCACCGGACCCTTTGATGGCTGCGATCATCTCGGGCGTTCCCGTTCCGTCCAGCGCCACGTACTTTTCACCCACCGCTTCGGCACCCATGGCCTTGAGCTGATCCTTGATCAAGGCATTCGATGAATAGGCTTGAATATCCTGGGAACCGGCCAAGTAGAACTTCCGCGCGTTGAGCACCTCGAAACACCAATTGACAGCTGGGATAACTTGCTGATTCGGAATCGGACCTGTGCAGATGACGTTTGAGGGAATATCCATGCCCTCGTAATTGGAAGGGAAAAAGAGCAGGTGCTTGCTCGACTCGACCACGGCCTTAACACTCCGCCGGGCTAAAGCAGTCCAGCAACCGAAAATTACCTTCACCTTCTCCTGATCGACGAGTCGCCGCGCCTGCTCGGCAAACACCTTGGGGTCAGAGCGGCCATCAGCAATCACGGCCTCAAGCCTGCGCCCGAGCAAGCCCCCAGCCTGGTTGATCTCAGCGATCGCCATGAGCTCGGCGTCGATCATCGACTGCTCGCTGATTGCTAGCGGTCCCGTGCGTGAATGCAGGATGCCTACTAGAATCGGCCCTTCGACGCGCCAGGAAGCTCCCCAGATGAGCCAAGATCCGAGTGCAAGCGCGATGAGCATGACCGGTACGAGTAGCCACCACTTCATCCCACGTTCCTATCTCTTTATCCGATCTGCTATCCGGGAAGGTTCTAGGCCCTTGGGCCATCTGACTCATAACTTTCTCGGGTCTGGCGAAATGATTATAGCCCAGAAGAAAGCCGCAGCGCGAACTCAACCTGCAAAGTGCAACTCGTTTTCCCGGGATAACCGATCCAATTGAATCAGCCTCTGCTCCTAGATTATCCGCGAGGCTGTCACGTCAGTTTCGCTTACGGGAGCAAGCAGGAAGCGCTTCCTATACTTGCAATCTCATTGCCAAATTAGGCATCACGCTCACGCATCGGTGGTTTTCCCGACGTTGTCCGAACGCGAAATGGAGGTGTACACTCAAAACAGCTACCGATCGAGATTCACCAAAATTTCCGCTTCCAGGATAAGGGATCAAGTCATGTTGTCGGTCTTCAGCTCTCCTAGCCGGTACGTTCAGGGCAAGGGTGCAACGGGCGTGCTGGGACACGAGATCATGGCCCTGGGACTTGAGGGGCCAGTTTTGATCACTGCGGGTAAGACAGCAATCGGGCAGCTGGAGCTGACCTGGCAGAGGGCCCTGGGTGAAGCTGGGCTCAAGTACAGCGTTGCCTGCTTCGGCGGGGAATGCTCGCTTGAGGAGATCGAGCACATGCAGGCAGCAGGCTAAGAGCTTGGTGCACGAACGATCGTCGGCGCGGGGGGTGGCAAGGTGCTTGACACGGCCCAGGCTGCGGCGGCTGGACTCGGCTTGCCCGTCGTCAAGTGCCCAACGGTTGCTTCGAGTGATGCGCCCTGTAGCGCCCTTTCCGTCATCTACACCCTCTAGGGAGAGTTTCGAGAGTATCGGTTCTACCACAAAAATCCGGACTTGGTCTTGGTCGACACTGAGGTGATCGCCCAGGCACCGCCGCGGTTTCTGGTTGCAGGGATGGGTGACACCTTGGCAACCTGGTTTGAGGCCAGAACCTATATGAGTGCGCACATCAGAAACATGCGCGGTGGTACCTCGACCCGCACCACAGCTGCTTTGGCCGAACTCTGCTACAAGACCCTTCTGGAAGATGGCGTGGCCGCGCTTCGGGCCGTTGAGACGAAGGTGATCACCTCTGCACTCAAGCGGCTAGTTGAGGCAAATACATTGCTTTCTGGTCTGGGTCTCGAATCTGCCGGCCTGGCTACTGCTCATGCCGTTCATAACGGGCTAACAGTTGCTGCCGGCATTTCTCTATACTTGCACGGCGAGAAGGTCGCTTTTGGCCTGCTTCTACAACTGGTCATGGAAGGCGCGCCGCGACTGACGGTCGAGCAGGTCCTGAGCTTTTCAACCGACGTTGGCTTGCCGATCACGCTTGCCGAGATTGGTCTTGCCGAGCTTCCCCGCGACCTCCTCAGTCAGATTGCCAGCCGTGCTATTACCCCGGGTAAGACCATCTACAATGAGCCCTTTAAGGTAACCTCTGACATGGCCGCCGACGCTGTCCTAGCCTGGATTCCCATGCAGAAAAAAGGGGCTAACAAATCGCCCATACGCTTATCAATGTTTGATTCTGGCTAATGTTAGCTTTCGAGTTTACACCACTCTTCCACGAGCAACGGCATGAGTCTACCCGAAGACGAGTCGCAGCCGCTTACCTCCCAGCCACGGGATAACGGTCTCGGTTCGGTCGAAGCCCGCCGCGACGAGCAGGGGATTGTGCGCACGCTTCTGGTAGCGGATGACAACCTCTGACTCGCCGATCGTCACCACGGCGGTCGCGTCCTCGAAGTCGCGGAAGAGATGGCGCGACTTGGCTTGCTCATAGCCACGGCTGATCCGCCCGGCCAGCAGGCAGTACAGGCTGCTGGCCATCAGGGTCAGCTGGAGGTCGCAATCGACCTTCATGGCCACCGCCGAGGAGAGCGCGTCCATGTGGAAGAAGTCGATGCCATCCTCGATGCTGTTCTCGATAATCATCTGTCGGGCGTACCGCTCGATCAGCTTCGCCGCCGTCGCCGTCAGTTGGTTGGTCAGGAGGATCGTCGGCTCCTCGTGGCCCAGATCGGCGATCGTCACCTGGCGAAGCGGGCCCTCGTAATCGGCCAATGTGATCCGCCGATCAAGGATCCGCGGATGCGTATACTGCCGCGAGACCCCCTTCAGCTCGATCCGGCGCCACGCGGAGGCCGGCGTCTGGTCGATCTCCCGCATCAGGCCCTTGGCACGGCGGAGGAGGGTGATGAAGTGGATCCCCAGGCGATTGAGCTCATTGAGCTTGGCGTATGTCGTCAGCTTGGAATCGAAGATCAGCTCCTGGGGATATCGCCCCGTCCGTTCTTTCCAGAACCGGGTGAAGCGAAGAATCTCGTCATTCTGTTGCCCCTTGTGCAGCTCCCCATTGGCGTAGTAGAAGACGCGGGTCGCGGCATCCTGCACCAGGAAGGCCAGGATGCCCTTCTGCCGTCGGCTCCGCTTGGAGATGTAATGCTTCTCGATCAGCGAGTCCTCGCCATGGAAGGGGATGGTATGGAAATCCAGGTCGAAGGACCGCCCGCGGGGCAGGCCAAGCCAGCCTATGGTGTCGAACCAGCGGCGCATTAGCTCAGGATAGCAGGCCGGGGCGATCCGGCAGCTGTACTCAGTGAGGAACGATCGCTTGGGGATGACATTCAAGCCGGCGAAGAGGGCCAAGCCCTGGTCCAGTACCGAGCTCATGACGTGAGCGTGGCGTGCCGTCCCCGAGAGCTTCAGGGCCAGCAGCGATCGCATCGCACAGCCGGCGGGGATCATCTGCGAGCCGGGGAAGCCCGCGTCCTGAAGGATTCGGTCCAGGGGGAATGATAGCCAGCACCGGCAAGAAGAGAAACAGGCCGCCGAACGTGGTGCGGAACGATGCGGGGCTGAGGTCGAGTCGCCGGACATCGGCGACATCCGCAATGGTGGGCCGGGAAGCAATGGGACGTTCGTCATCGGCTTGACGTGGCAGGCGAGCGAAGCCTTCCTGCTTAAGGATCTGCGCGACGGCAACCGGGCTGAGTGGGTTGCCCTGGTGTCTCAAGTTGCGGCTGATGTCGTAGATCGAGAGGTTCTGCTTGCGCAGCGCGATAATCTAATCGCGGAGGGGATCGGATTTGGGAGCGGCTCCTGGCCCTTTAGTCGGGGTACGGAAGAAGTCGCGACGGGGATGCTGGCGGAACTGATGGATGAGAACGCGGAAGCTCCCCGGCGTATAGCCGAAGCGGCGAGCGGCCTGGCCACTGGACAGTCCGTCGACGAAGTAGGTTCGGAGGGCCTCGTACTGGCGATGGGTGGCGTTGGCGGGTTTGAGGAAGACCGGGGCGAGGTCCGTTAGTTTTTTGGGTTCACTGGTAAACATAATCCCCAAATGTGATTTTGGGGCGATCCTGTAAAGGCCGAAATCGCGGATTGCTAAAAAGCCTCGGAAAATGGGTAATATCGGCGGATCAGTCAACGTGGATAGGTCATCTATGGCTGTGGGACTCGGTAAATGGGTAAACCAAGAAACCTAAGGCAAGACACCGTGGATTCCTTGGAAAAACAGCGAAAACGCAGCGAGATTGTTAGGTCCTTTTTGCTGCATGGGAATCCAGGCTAGGAGCTACTTATCCATCGGCAGACCTGTGTCCAGCAGAGCTAGGCAGGCATCCACCGATTACTGACCACGAGCCATTTACCGAGTCTTCCCATTGAACTCGACCGTCTCTCCCAGCGGAAACGCCCCAACTCACGACAATTTTCCCCTTGTATGTCACCCTTGATAGATGCGATGCCAATGCATCGAGACTGACCTTCACAACCAACACGTTAAAAGGTTTTGACAAGATCCAAGTGGCTGCCTAGATTTCCTAAATTCTCCAGAGGTTTTGTTAGAGCCTCTTAGTACCTTGTTCACCACCGACCGGCTCAGCTAGTCCCCCGCGGCTTTCCACAAGGCTTGATATCCGTGGTGATATAGGCTGTGAATAGCTCACGGTAACTCATGATCAGCGACAATTAAAATTCCCTCCTCCTCTCGCCCGCCTGTTCACTATGTGGTTCCCTCCTGAGCCCAAGGAGGGGACCTTCATGATCACGGATGCCCAGGTTCGCAAACTTCGCCAGCTTCTCGGCGAAGGTCATCCACTCTATCGTGCGGCATTGAAGGTGGGTATGGAT
>JBKQMU010000237.1:0-13095 GCA_052146555.1 Isosphaeraceae bacterium | reverse complement strand
ACGCTCAACGTGAGCCTTGTAAGCGCTGTTCCCGAACCGTCCTCGCTCACAATGCTCACGATGGCCGTCACGTCGGTCCTGGCGGGTCTCGGAGTGGCCCGGGGTCGACGGATCTTCATGCCTCGCCAAGGCCTCTGCTCCTCAGCCGCTAAAGAATAATCCAAAGCCCACTCGCCCCGTGGACCCAAATTGCGTTCGTGGTGCAAACCCGGCGAGTATCCCGGGGTAGGTATGGCCCAAGAAATGAAAATGGGAGCTTCGGGAGTTCCTGGCGCTCACCCCTCGCTCCCCTCCTCGGCTTTGCTCAGGCCGAGCCTTTTGCAAGCAGACGCGGGTTCTTGTAGTAATACGTCGCAGGACGACCGCCCAACGCGGTGGTGGGCTCCTCATCGGGGTAGACCCAGCCATGTTCTTCGAGGAGTCCCAAGGCGCGGTGGATCTCGTCGTGTGTCAGCAGTAACTTCCAACCCTTGCGCAGAACATCGCGGCTGGCGAAGGGATTAGGCAACCGGTCCGGAAGCCGTTCAGCCAGCCGCTGGGCCGGTTCGGGATCGCTGTCGAAGGCCGCTTGATACCAAAGGATACCAAAGGGACAGGCACTCTTGATCCTCCGCCGACGGGGCAAGACGGGACAGATAGCGAAGGAAGTGCCCTTCGGGTGGGACTTTGGGCAGGAGACACGCTGGCATCTTGGCAAGCGTGGCACGCGAGTACTGGGTTCTTCGCGAGGGATCAGTGGCTTGAGAGAGCCGACTGCGCACCATTGACGCCTGTCTGAGCAGGGACCCTTGGCCCCGTTTCGGCCAGCGGCTCTTCGATCTCACCTTGAATCTGCTTGACGATTTCCGCGTGCTTTGTTTCCTGCTCCAGAGCTCTCTGGCCGTCGATCGTATCCATCGTCACCCCCGATTGCTCGCAAAGCAGCCGTAGGATACGGAGAATCTCGGTCGTCTCCTGCTCTGCCAACATATTGATCTGAAGGTCGAGATGGTTCCGGCGTTCGTTCAGTCGAGCTTGCCGGTTCTGACTGATCATCAAAATGGGCGCGGCGTAAGCGGCCTGAATGCCCAGCGTAAGATTCAGGAGGATAAAGGGATAGGGATCCCAGTGCTTGATCCAGGCTGCGAGGTTGAAGGCGATCCAGACGATGACGATGGTCGTCTGGACGATAATGAACGTCCAGCTTCCAACCCAGCTCGCGATGCGATCCGCGATCCAGTCGCCGCGCGATTGCAGGTTGGCCGCTGCCTTCTCCATTTCCGCAATGATCGCAACGTTCCGTCGCGTCAACTCGTTGATCGAGCGCATCGGCTCCATAAGCCAGACCTCACCGATGATGAAAACACCACTCACCACTGGTTGTTCGAGAACAATCGAGCAAAAGCCATAGCTGCCGACTTACACTCGCTCGATGGACGAAACTGAACGATCTCGGAGACGCACATTGCGCGCCGTATAAACTACGTTTTCCATCCCTTCCCAGGAAGAACGTGAAGGGTTCTCGGTGCCCTGTCGAAGGCGCGATCTGGGACGGTTCAATTCTCAACCGCGGAAGGTCTAGAGCTTGTCGGTTACAGATCATTCTCTGTTCAGACGCACAGAAGAATTGACCGGTTGGCCTTGTCAGGCTAGCCCGGGGCGGATTTAATGTCGCAGGAAAGGCCCCTAAATTCACCCGACCTCATTGCTGGCATCTCAGGCCTGACCGTGGCCGGACCCTGTCATGTCTGCCGGTTCGCCAGTCAATCAGTCACGCGTCGCGTCGTGTGATAACCTCTGGATCTTGCGGTCGGGCGGGATCTGGTACGGAGCTTTTCCCGATGCACGAGCGCATCGCTTACCACGGCATCACCTTTGATGACGTCCTGCTCGAACCGGGGTATTCCGAGTACCTGCCTCGAGAAGTTGACACCCGCACGCACTTGACGGCCAAGATCGCGCTCAACTTGCCGATCCTCTCCTCGCCGATGGATACCGTGACCGAGGCCGAACTGGCCATCGCGCTGGCCCAGGAGGGGGGCCTGGGCGTCATCCACAAGAATATGTCCGTCGAGGAGCAGACCCGCGAGGTCGACAAGGTCAAGCGATCCGAGAACGGCATTATTGTCGACCCGATCACGCTCCCTCCCGACGCGACCGTCGGCCAAGCCCGGAACATCATGAACGGGCATAACATCTCGGGCGTGCCGATTACGGTCGGCGGCTACCTGCGCGGCATCCTGACCCGCCGTGACCTCCGCTTCCTTGAGTCCAACGACCTGCGCATTGAAGAGGTTATGACCAAAGAAAACCTCGTCACGGCTCCCGCGGACACCAGCCTTGAAGAAGCTGATCGGATTTTGACGAAGAATAAGGTCGAGAAACTTTTGCTGGTTGACGATGAATACCGACTGAAAGGGCTGATCACCATCAAGGATATCGACAAGTTGCACCGCTATCCCAATGCCTGCAAAGATGCACGTGGGCGATTGAGGGTGGGGGCAGCGGTCGGTGTTCACGATTACGAGCGAATCGCCTCGCTGCTGGATGCCGACGTCGATATTCTGGCCGTCGATTCGGCGCATGGTCATACCAAGAACGTCATTGAGACCGTGCGGCGAATCAAGCTCGAATTCGACATCCAGGTGGTAGCAGGCAACGTGGCCACGGGCGAGGGCACGCGAGCCTTGATCGAGGCAGGTGCCGACGCAATCAAGGTCGGCATTGGGCCTGGGTCGATCTGCACAACGCGGGTTATCTCGGGCGTGGGTGTCCCGCAGATCACGGCAATTCATCAGTCATACAAGGCCGCAGGAGGTCGGGTCCCGATCATCGCCGACGGCGGCATCCGCTACTCGGGCGATATTACCAAGGCCATAGCTGCCGGGGCCCACTGCGTCATGATCGGCGGCCTCTTCGCCGGATTGGCTGAGAGTCCCGGAGATACGATCATCTACCGGGGCAGAAGCTTCAAGACCTACCGGGGCATGGGGTCGATCGGGGCCATGGCCAAGGGATCACATGAGCGCTATCGTCAAGACTCAGGAGCCAAGAACGTTGACGGCAAGTCTGCGTCCAGTCAGAAACTCGTTCCCGAAGGTGTTGAGGGTCGCGTTCCTTACAAAGGTCCCCTGGCTGAATTTGTCTTCCAGCTCGTCGGAGGCCTGCGTGCTGGCATGGGCTATTGTGGTACGCGAACCATTGAGGACCTCCGGACCAAGGCGCGGTTTATCCAGGTCAGTGCCGCCGCGGTCCAGGAAAGTCATCCTCATGATATCGTCATCACGCAGGAAGCTCCGAATTACTCAAGCTTTAGCGGTGAAAGCGAAACTGGGCGCGGGCCCGTCTGATGGATGCTTCGCCCCGTCGGGAAAATGTCCGTTTCCGGTGTCATGTTAAGATCGAGGTGTTCCGCCGATCATTTCATGCCGCTCTGCGACTCTTCTCACGGGAACCGCAGGGGCGGTCGCGATCATGGCGCGGCGGCTGATCGAACCGATCCTGGCAGCCTGCTCTTAACCAAGAACGAAGGCACGTCAGGGAGTTGCCCGTCTTTTGCCATCAAGCCCCAGTGGCTCGACTGATCTGGTAAGGCAAGTTTCAGCTAAGCAAGGAGGCGTGGCTTGCGTCGCTCAACCTCGGCATTGACTGCGGGGACCCTCGGGGCCGCTCTCATGGCCTCAGTGGTCTCGGCTCAGCAGTACCAGTCATCCGCTGGCGGTCAGGGAAACGGTCCGGCCGCTTCTGGGTCCGCATCCGCCTCCTTGCCTGCACCCGCGCAAAGCGGAGCGTCCGCGGCCCCTGACGCACCTGGTGCTGGAACCGTCTCCAACCCGATCGTCGGCATGGCCGCCACGCGAGGGGCGCGCTACCTGCTTCGCAACGGCCTGGACTATCTCAACTATCAAGAGTACGAGCTGGCTCTGAAGTTCCTCCGCGAGGCAGAGACAAGGCAGAAAGAGCTCGGCGAGACGGAAAAGCTCCAGCTCAAGCAGGGAATCGACCGCGCTCAGCGCGGCCTGCGGGAAGCCATCGGTGGCCAGCGTCCCTACGCTCTCAGTTCCAGATCCCGGCCGGGTGGCTTCGCGGTCGCCAAACCAGAGATCCGCATCACCGTCGCCAGGTCCCAGCCGCCCGGAGTGGCCCGCAACGAGTCAACTTCTAGCCGGGTGCCCAGCCGCGAAGGTGATGACCAGGGCCAGCCTATCCAACTTGCGGGTGCTGAGATGGCCGTTGCGGCCCCCGCAGTTTCCCAGGCAGAATCAGGCACGGACCCTGCTGCCGCGCCGACCGCCGCGGGTTTGGCTGGCCCCGTGCCAGCCAGTGCAGATCAGCCTGCTCCACTTCCCGCCACTGCGGACCAGCCTGCTCCGCTCCCCGAAATTCCCAAGCTTCCGCCGTCCTCAGCACCTGCCGATGCGACGGCCGCCGAGCCGAACTCGAGCGCCCCGAGCCAGGGGGCTCCCGTTCAAAACGCTTCCAACAGCCTAGCTTCACCGGATGCGCCCGTCGCCCCGCCGCTTGACACCGGACCGCAAACCTCGTTGTCCGAGCAGTCTGTGGCCGCACCTGCCCCTGTCCCACTAGAACCGCCCAAGGAGACTGTTCCCGGTCAAGAACTTGACGGTCCAGCGGCCGCTGGCGCTGCACCTGGAACACCTGGTTCCATATCTGACGCGGCGTACTCAAAGCCTTCGCCTTCGAAGGACTCAGGGACCACTTTGGCGTCAAATACGCCGGCTCCTGAGCTCCGTCCCGAATTACCCTCGGCCGTAACTCCGGCGACCCCCACAGAGACCGAAGAACATGCGGACCCAGCGCCAAAATCCGGGCCTGATGCCGTCGCAACGCCTGCTCCTCTGACGCCGGCAGCGGTACAGTCAACGCCTTCGGCGGACCCAGCGCCAAAATCCGGGCCTGATGCCGTCGCAACGCCTGCTCCTCTAGCGCCGGCAGCGGTACAGTCGACGCCTTCGGCGGACCCAGCGCCAAAACCCGGGCCTGATGCCGTCGCGACGCCTGCTCCACTGACACCAGCAGCGGTACTGTCGACGCCTTCAGCGGAAACGCCATCGTCAGCAGGCAATGCCGGCACTCCCGCCCCACTCGGACCCGGAACGGCGGAGGCGACTGTTCCGACGCCGAGTGCCGGCGATGAGCTACCCCCTTTGCCTGAAGACATCACTGCCGCCGCCGAGTTAAACCGGAGCGATGCCCAGAAAAAGGCAACTAGTATGGCAAAGGCTGCAAAGAACGAAGATGCTTCAAATACGCCAAAGGCTGCAAAGAACGAAGATGCTCTCAACACTGAGGCCGTCCCTGGCGAGCTGCCCAAGGCCCCTCAGAGTCAAGCCCAATTGGGCACCGAAAAAAGCCAGACCGATGCATTGCCACCGGCTGCCGACGAAATTCCCCGGAAGCCGGCGGTTGAGGCTGACATCGCCCCCGCAGTGCAGGAGTCCAGTGCCAAGCCTGTCTTACCGGCCGAACCTGTCCTGACGCCGATCACTGGATCCGGCCCGGCCGCCAATTCGGCGCCTGCTGCGGCCTGGCAACCTCCTGCTTCCACGGTAGTATCACCTGGAAGCCAGGATGCAGCGTCTACCAGAGTGCCGGCAGCGCTCTCGACGTCAGTCCCTTCCTCTCTCCCTTCACCAACTCAGGAAGCCGCTTCTGCCGCGGTTCCTGCCGCGGTCCCAGCTCAGGAACCCGCACCTGCCGCGGTCCCAGCTCAGGAACCCGCGGCTCAGCCGCTAGCACCAGTTGAGACTCCGCAACCACTTCCGGTGTCGCCCGAGGCTAACTCGTTCTTTCCGCGGCCTCATAAGCCGAGTTCGAGCCTCGACGCTGAACAGAGGCGCCGCATCGAGGAAATCGCTCGGATGCAGGAAGAAGACCTGAGACGACGGCAGACCCAGCGCGATCCTTCGCCAACGGTTGGGTTGGTGCAGCCCCCTGCTTTGGGCCCGACCGAGTCGAACACCGATCTGCGGACGCAAACCCAGACCCAAGTTGACATCAGCCGTGCCCCCAGCCCGGCAGAGGCCCGGCCAATTCGGGCTATTCCGGTCCCCGAAGATTGGGTTCCCCTGGCACGTCGCGACTGGAGTCACCAGCGCAAGTATTGGGCGGCCGCTGCAACCTGCCACATGCCTCTGTACTTCCAGGACCCGATGTTGGAACGCTACGGCCACAGCGTCGAGAATTACTTTGGACCGCTGGGCCGGTACATGGCTTACCCTGTGGACGATCACACCCAGACCACGCAACGCAACCAGATGGCCCAGCCCTTCTTTTCCGCGGGTCTTTTTGCCTGGCACATCATTACCTGGCCCTACGCCCTGGTCGTTGATCCCCCCTGGGAGGCTCAGTACGACCTCGGTTACTGGCGGCCTGGAGACCGTATCCCAACCGATTTGTATTATCAGCCGCTCACCGGAACCGGACCGGCTCTGCGCGGTAGAAACTACTGATCGAAGTGCCTTGATGCCAAGATTTCCAAGTCCAGGATTTTGGAACGCCCGGATTCCGGAGCATCAGAGTCTCGGAATTTCCTACGCCAGAACACCACAAAGGCTCCCCACCGGGAGCCTTTGTTTTTAGAGGCGCGGATTCGGTCAAAGCCTGGTGGGACGACCAATTCATCTGCAAAAGCACCGACACTTGTTGCACGAGTCAATTGTGAATTTACGGAGTATTTGCCCGATTCGATGTTGTGATGCCACGAGAGCTACTCTAAACTAGATTGAGAGGACAGATTCTAGCGAATAGGAAACCTATCGCCGTAGAACATCGGAATCGTGGAAAGAAGCCGCTTCTGGGGTCGTTGCCTCGGCCGAGGCCACTTGGTCTTTGATGCTTGGGAACAGAATAACTGGCAGCTTCTGTGCTTCCGTCCTTTCTTAGATATCGCTGGTGGGTTGACAAGACCGCTTCTAGTGTTGCCTGAGCGCATCGATCAGGGCCGCGGGGCATGTCGTTGGCCCAGATGTGGCCCATGGCCCTTTCTTCGATGAGCCCGTTCCACGCTGCCACGGGGAAATCGCTGATGTCGATCGATAATTCCGTGGTACCGGCTGGCTGGGACTGGGGACAGCAGAGACTGACGGTTGGCCGCCATTTTGTCCGCGATCTGGAAGGCCTGTGGTCGGAAGTTCTCAAGCTGGCCGCGGTGGTCGAGGACTCTCTGAACCAGAGCATTCATGCTTTTTGTGACGGCAGGATCGAGCTAGCCGAGCACATCCGCGATCAGAAACAGACGGTGGAACGCTGGGAAGTGCGCATTGAACGTGAGTGCGTTCGCGTGCTGGCCCTGCACCAGCCGGTCGCATCCGACCTCCGCCGCGTGGCTGCCGTCCTCAAGATCAACGGTGATCTCGAGCGCCTGGCTGACCTGGCTCGTCACATCGCCAAGCGGATCAGGAAGCTGGCCGTCGATCCCCTGGCCTTTCCAATCCCTCAACCGCTGGAAAATCTGGGAATGGAAGCTTTGAACCAGGTGCACGACAGCCTCGACGCCCTAGTTCAGGCGAATGCCGTTCAGGCACAGGCCGTGATTGCCGCCGAAAAACGTGTCGACCGCCACTACCGGAACGTGCTCAAGTTGCTCAAGCGGCAGATCGTCGCTCATCCCGAGCGTATCAATACGTGGCTGCGGCTCATCAACACGGCACGAAACATCGAGCGCATCGCCGATCACGCCTCCAAGATCGCCGAGTCCGTTGTCTACCTCAAGGAAGGCGAGATCCTCCGTCACCGGCTCAGCGGCGACGCATCCGCTGAGCCTACCCGTACCCACCGCGGGATTTCTCCTTGATGGGTGGGGCCCTGCTCTCTCTTCTGGTTAGCTTACGCATTTTCAGGATAGACAGCCAGGTGGACCGAGCGACGGTCGAAGACCGCGAAGCCAGTCGCATTGTAGAGCCGGGTCGCGGGGCGGTTGCGTATATCCACCGCCAGCTCCAGGCGAGAGGCATGAGGCCGGGCCAACTCGAGCGCATGGGCGATGGCCTGGCGGCCCAGACCTCGGCCCCGAGCCGCGGGCGTCAGCCCCAAATAAACGACCTCCCACACGTCCCGATCGGGAACCTCGGAAAGCATCAAGATCACCGCCGCTTGGGGCTCTCCCGGAACCTGACCAAGCCGCCAGCGGTCAGGAACGAATCGTCCCGTGGCCCGATGGCCCTCCAAGATATCGTCAAGCGACCGGACTCCCTCGAGCTCGGGCATGTCCAGGCTTGAGGTGTAGCTGGCCTGGAGCATCGCCTGGAACTCCTCCTCGCGAACCATATTGAAAGGCTGCCAAACCAACGAGGGTGCCATGAGCCGGCCGCTAGGGTCCGACGGCTTGGCTGCCCCATCGCCCTGGCGGGAAGGGTTGCCGGGGTGAGCGCCCATCAGGGTTGTTCCAGACAACGAAAGTCGTGTTTCCCGTTCGAGATACAGCAGCTCCGTGACGCGCGGCATGCCACCGCGCGTGAGATCTAGCGAGCCCCGCCGGCTAGCAGATTCGTCGAGCACAGCCTGGACGATTCGGAACCCGCGGGTTTGCAGATCACGAAGCGCTGACTGCACCAGGACTGCGGCCGTCGTGGCGCGCCGGAGAGAGGGTTGAACCTCGGGCGGCCAGATCGCGGCCGCCCGGCCTGGCAGTGCCTGGGTCAAGATTGCGCCGATGATCTGGCTGCGAGGCCCAAGCCATTCCAGACCCCAGGGCTGATTCCAGGCGATCCAGAGACCTGAAAGATCGACCAGCCCGCGCGCAGCATCCTTTAAGACCTCAACAATCAAGCTGAAGCGCAAGGACTCCGGAACACGCTGGTAGAGCACTTGAAGTGCTCGTTCCCGTGCTTCGGGCGGGCAAGGCTCGACTTGGGGACTCCATCCGCGCATGGCCGCTCTTTTGGGGTCCCCTCGAATCTCCACCGGACCGCAATTGTGTCCCCGGGCAACGCCAGTTGACAAAAAAGCGACATTTTTCCCATGATCATCGGCCGTGACCGGGATCAGCTCCGGCACCGGCGCGGATTCAAGGGCTACTGCAGACCCACCTCCAGCGCCTCGAGATATAATCTATAGTTCTGACTGCTAGAGAGTTTGGGCCGAATCACCCAGTGCCGAAGCCGGTTCTGGATGGGCCACCGGCACACCATATTTTTGGCCACGGAGCCGGGAAAAAGTCCAACACTAGCCGGGTTACTCTCGTATCATAATGCACATAGGGAGGTCACGCGAATGCGAAAGGCGGGCCCGGGCGGGCATTTGCCTGATTCTGGCACAGAAGCGCGGTTCGACAGTGTCGCGGACGCTGAAGCCCGGCCGCGATTGATCGGTCGTCGTTACCAGGGCGATGCGCAAAGGGTAGAGTCCGCGCCGAGCGACCCGGCAGGGTCCGCGCCGCTGCCTTTGGGCTCGGACCCCGCAGACGTTGCACTGCTGAACGACGCTTGGCTGGTCGAGCGCTCCCGGCACGGAGATCACGCGGCCTTCGCGGTGTTGGTCCAGCGATACGAACGAAAGCTGATCCGCGTGCTGGCCCGCCTCGTTCGCGATCCTGAGTTAGCCCGAGATCTGGCCCAGGAGACGTTCTGGCGTGTCTACAGTCGGCTGGAACGTTTCGACACCGCCCGTCGGTTCGGTCCCTGGCTCTTTCGCGTAGCGGTGAACCTTGGGCTGGACTGGCTGCGGCGCAACCGAAGTGACTCTTCGCCATCAGCGTCTATCGACCGTCCTCATGGGAATGGCCGGCTGCCGTTTGAGCTTGCCGATCCCGACCCGAGAATCCAGACCGAGTTGGCCCAGGAGGTGCATCACATTCTGGCGCAATTACCGGTCTCCTACCGCACGATCCTGGTTCTGAAGGATCTGGAGGGGTTTTCTTCATCGGAAGTCGCGGCGATCATTGGAAGGCGAGAGGCGACGGTTCGCTGGCGTTTGGCGAAAGCCCGGGAGAAATTCCGCGAACTTTGGGATCGCCGTCAGGAAGGAGCGCAGAGGAAGGTCAAGGATGACCGATAAGGGCAAAGGTACGATCATGGGTCGTCCGTCGTGCGAATTAGTTCGTCCCTGGCTTCCACTGATGGTGGAAGAAGAGGGCGAGACGATTTCCGCTGAAGGTTTTGACCAGGGCATTCTCGATCGCGATCAGATCGAGCGGCACCTGGCAGCCTGCCCGGATTGCCGTCAGTACCGCGCTAGCCTGCGGGGTGCTGTTTCGATCCTGGCCGCCGCGGCCGCGGAAATGCCTGCGGAACCTGCTCTCGGCTCGCTTTGGCCTGAACTCCAGCAGCGCATTTCACGGCAACAAGCACGACCACTATCTACGCGCGTGCAGCTCTGGCGGGCAGTCTGTCCGGATTCGGTCCGCAATACCGTCGACCGGCTCCGCGGGCTCTACAGCCACTTGCGCGGTGAGCTTCCACTTCAGCTTGCGTGGACCCGAGATTCGTTCCACGAGCTCGTGGATCATGTAATCATCTGGCGGCAGGTGAAGTTGAAGAGTGCCTCCGGTCTCCTGGAATCGAGATTGCGTACCCGTTTCCACTTCGGGTTCTACGTCGCGATCGTCGGGGCCGCTGCTCTCCTCTTGGTCATGATTGCCTACCGCCCGGAGACGCAGTACGAGGCCGAGATCGTGTTCAAGGCGACACCGATTCCGGCATTTCAGACCGAGCCCGTCGCATCGCCTGAATTCTCCGAGGACGTGGTGATCTCGGCTCCAGTCTGCACGGCAACCCGTGCCAGGGATGCGCTGGCCCTGGCAGGTCCGGTCGCGCCTCCTAAAGCAAGCACGCCAGGTCGGAGCATTGCGGCCCAGACCGCAACCACGGCGACGATCTCAGAAGCCTCGGCGCCGCAGTATGATTTTGACCTGGAGCACGGCACTCCCATGACGCCTGAGACGCGACCGGGCAAACCAGCGTATTAGTCTCGGATGACCTTTGACGTCATCGGCCAAGGTGAGGAATCGGTGATGTCACTCCATGCGTCCACCGTTCGCAATCGCGTCGCACTGAGTCTGGCTTGCGGTACGATCTTCGCCGCACTCCTGGGAGCGAGCCTCTACTTCGGGTCCGTCGCCAGACGGCAGCCAGGGCACGCACCCGGCAGGGCTGATAAGTCTGGCACTCGAGCCGGCTCGCTCAATTCACCCCAAGACCTACAGGACGAGGCGAAGAGCGACCAGCCGGAACGTGCGGCCGCCGGCGGTCTGACCGAGCCAAACCGGCGCAGTCGCGGCGGAACAGAGGCATCGGTCGAGTCTTTGGCTCACGGGCCGGGTCAGGATCAGGGCCGAAACGACGACGCCAACGATGATGAGCTGTTCCAGGCGTTTGAGCGGCTCGAACGGAGGATGGCCGCAGGGATGGCGCGGGCTCGGGAGTCGGTCGTCTCACTGGAATATACGGCCGCGGAAAGTACCCCCGGATCGCGCCGGATTGCGACCGGAGTGGTGATTAACTCCCGGGGTGATGTGATCTCCGTGCGCATCGATCCCCCTTCTTCCACCGCTTCCACCAGCCCGGTCTCAGGTCCTTCGGGAGGTGCTGCCCGTAGCGGGGCGGGAATCGTGGCACGCGACGCTTCAGGACGGCGACACCTAGCGTCCTGGGTCGCGGTTGATCCCGAGAGTGGGCTTACCTTGCTCCAAATCGCCCCACGGGCGGTTCGGCCCATCGAGATGGCAGGTGAGGAAGCGACGCTGGGAAGTCAGGTCTTCGTCGTGGGCAATCCCTTCGGCCTGGGTCATTCGGTCAGCCGGGGTCACATCGCCGGGCTGGATCGGGCGCTGAAGCTAGGGTCACGCCAGCTTGGCGGTTTGATCCAGGTTCAGGCCACACTGTATCCAGGCGACAGCGGCGCCGTCGTGGCGAACCTACGCGGCCAGCTCCTTGGCGTGATTCGCAGCGGGCTGGCCGTTCCGTCGCCGAGCGCCGGGCGCATCGAGCGCGATAATGACTTTGGCTTCGCAATCGCGGTTCGTGACCTTCTTTGGGTGGCCGATCAGTTGCGCGCACGAGGACACGTGGATCGTGCCTACCTTGGCGTGCGTCTTGAGCCGGCTGCCGAGCCAGCGACGCCCTGGCAACAACCAGAACCGGGCGCGCCGCCAGCAGAGGGGGTAAACCCGATTGAAGGAGCACTGCTTCACGAGGTACTGGCCGGCAGTCCAGCGGCAGCGGCCGGTCTCCAAGCAGGCGACGCAATCATTGCGTTGGATGGGCAGCCGGTGCACTCGCCGCATGACCTTACAGACTGGCTGGACCGGCTGCCGGCACAGTCTACCATCCGGCTGGATGTGCTGCGTGGCCGCGGACCAGGCGCGAAGCGACTCTCGGTGGCATTGCAAACCAGCGGACGGACGGAACCGGCAGCTCCGGCAGCTGCCTCGCCGTCCGCGCCCATCTCAGAGCAGGTCGCCTCGACCGGATCCAGGGCAGAACACGGGGCGGGGCACCCATCGCTGTCCTTTGTACCAACCGCCGCTGGCATGTCCCCCTCTAACGCTCTCACCCAGCCGGGGGCAGAACCGAGCGCCATTCCGCTAGCCCCGGAGCAGGCTCAGCGGGGGGGTGCTAGTCCTCCTGGAACTGTTGCTTCGACCCCGGCTCGGGCGGAAACCCCTGCGACGACGACCTTACCTGCCGCCGTAGCCAGTTCGGATCCCAAGGTCGGCCAGGCTGAGTCACCTGCCACCAGTGCAGGGTCTCCGGCTCCTGTTTCGATTCCCAAAACCGCACAGAGCTTACCTCGTGCGGCGCTCCCACCGTCGCAGCCTGATGATCTCAAGCTCACACTTCCCCGAGCGGTCGCCGACCGGCTCGATCAGCTTGAGCGTCGGCTCGAGAAGCTTGAGCACCAGCCGCCATCCCCACCCGAAGCTCGCCAAACCAGCTCGATGCGAATGCCATGATCTAATCAGGCTACTTGCCTCGCGAACCCCACCTGCTCCATGATCGTCTCGGCGAACTAGATGTCTGTTTCATAAGTTCGCGGCCACAGCCGCCTGGCGTCGTATATAGGGTCGTGGTGGATAGAGGAGTCGTTCAAACCGCTGTGACTTCCGACCAAACCAGGCTCTCCCGCGTTGTTGCTTGCGACGGGTCTCGGCAAAAG
>JBKQMU010000236.1:0-4346 GCA_052146555.1 Isosphaeraceae bacterium | reverse complement strand
CCGTCGAAAGCTGGCTTGCCGGACATCTTCTCGCGGTTCTCTGGTTTCTCATGATGGCCCTCATGGTAACCCTCTGGATTCTCATGGCGGTTTCGTGCTCAGGCGGTCGCAAGGTCGCTCCAGACCGCGTAGCGGCGTAGCGTTTCACCACTGCGCGAAGCCGACGAACTTGTTGCCGTTATAGATTGCTCCCGCCGGGATTTGAGAATTCGCCGGGAAACTGGAATTTAGCAAACATGCGCGGGCGCCTACGGTGGTGCCGGATCCGAGAGACGTTCCGCTCACGACAGCGCCGTCGCCAATGGAGACGTTATCGCCGATCGTGGCCTTGGTACTCGCGCCGCCTAGGATCGTGGCATTGTTGCCCGCGACGAAATTCTCGCCGATGGAAAGCGAGCCTCCTCCAGGAACATTGATCGTCACGCCGTTGCCGGTATGGGAGATGGAGTTAATGGTGATGGACTGGCCCAGATCAGCTCGGATCGCGTTGCTCCGGCCCACATGGTGGGCAACATCGCTAGCCAGAGAGTTGAAGGTGACGGCGCCTGTAACCCGGGCAGGGAATTGAAAGAGGTTGGCTTGAACGGGTCCGATGAAGGGTGAAGGAAACTTGGGAGCGGTGCCGGCCGGCAGGAAGGGCGTGCTGGCTGTCGCCGATCCTGGTTCCGGCCCGGCGCCTTCTACCGGGGCCAGACTGCCGTTAAAGACCGTTGTGACCGTAGTACTCACTCCCGGACTGGGGCCGGTGGCCGACTGCCCCTGGTAGAGCTGGGCGTAACCATACGCCAGGTTCTGGTTCGCCGTCAGTTGCGAATTGAGGGTGGAGAGGTCACTACTTGTGACGCGTGCGACCTTGCCCAGCGCGGGGTTCGACGCCTGGGCATTGGTGGTAACGTTCGCCCCGGGCAAGACGTTGAAGCCTGACGGCACTGTCACGCCAGGGCCGACCCGGGCCAGGGCCGAGACGATCGCTCCCGGATCGATGGTGGCGTTATCGATCAGGGCCCCTGGACCGATCTCTGTCGGCTTGGCGGCCGAGCCGTACGCGCCGATTGTACTGGGCCCGAGAATCTGCGCGCCGTAGCTGACGAGCACGCTATCGCCGATCAGCACCTCGGGCGCGGGCGCCGTGTGGGGATGCAGCGGGTTGGCCACAATGGTCGAGTTGTCCAGGATCGACGTGAATGAGCCTATCTTGATGATCCCCCCGTGCGCATTGAGCGTCGCATAGGGGCCAATGAAGCTCGGCGCTCCGACGATCACGGCATAGCCGTTGACAATGTGCGTCGAGGGGTCGATGAACGTCGCCGTTTTCGATGGTGTCCCGTAGGGCGAGACCGGCGTGTTGGGACGTACGGCGGGGTTGCCGACTGGGTTGTGCAGCAGAGAGTACAACTCGCTGGTCGAAATGTAACGAGGGAACGACCCGGAGCTCAGCAGCCGCTTGCTCTCCATCGCCTCATTCCGTGGCTGATATCGTACCCTTCGCCGACCGTTGCGTTCTGAGCGATCCATCGTTTTATCCTATTGCCGAGGTCGCAAACCAGACCATGACGCACCCACCTGCAATCCGTTGCCTTGTCCCGTTGCTTTTCCCTATCGGCTGCTTCGGGCATGCTCTGCACCGAAGCGCACACAAAGAGCGACTGAGGACAAGACGGTCTTAGGACATGCGCGTGTTGTCTTCGTTTTGCCGCCACGCGGAGCCTGTACGACCCGACACAGGCACTTGGCGGATGAACCGTAGGAAGTCCCTTGCAAGTTCCTTAGCATGCCCACACCGTGTCCGGGCATAAAGGCTTTCGCTCGGTTCGACAGATTCCAACGATGTGAAAATGTGCTCAGAAGTTGATCCTGTTCACCAAGGTCGCGGACCGGTCGATCGCCTCGCATCCATGGGCAAAGCCGTCAAAAGTAAAGCTGGAGGCGCAACCAGAAGAGGTCACTGGTTGCCTGCAAGCCCCCGGGGCGATAATACACCGGCGAGCCGAACATTTGATGCTCCCAGTCGAAGTAGAACTTGACGTTCCGATTGAGATACCAGTTGAAGCCCAAGTCGGTCATGTTGAGTCGATTCGACCAGAGGTTGGGGTCGGCCAGGCCCCCGGTGAAGACTTGATTGCCGACTTGAAGGTTGCTGTAGCGGAACTGGAGCTCGATGGCACCCGGCCCGAACTTCCCGTGTCGCAAGTCGAAGGGACGGAGCGGCTCGACCAGAGCACGCTTCTCGAGCGTTTCTCCCGTCAGGATATAGCCCAACTGGACATGATAGCCGCTCACGGGCAGGTGGACGGGTTGGGCGCCGGGCGTCGTCAGTGAGAAGTCGTTGAAGCCGCTGTCCCAGGCCCCGAGTACCGAAAGCCCCTTGTAGAAGTAGGTGCCGTGCAGCTCCCAGAGTTCCCGGCCCCCTTTCTCTCTCACGTTGTTGTTGAACTGGAGGAAGGGGACGGCGATCAGGCTGTCACCCGAGCCAGTCGCGAGTGTGTTGCTGGAGGCGTTCTGCGACCCCCGCAGCATGGCGGGTACCAGCGGATTGTTCTCCCTACCCTCGTCGACCGAGCCGCCTACGCTGAAGAATTTCAGGGCCGATTCCGTTTGGAAGAATGGCCGGTAGTCGATAAAGGCCATGACGTCCTTGTGATTGCTGAAGCCCTGGTAAGAGTTGCGATCGCCGTCGAAGATCCCCACGGCATATTCGAGGCGATTCTCGAACACGTTGCCCCAACCCATCACGCCGACCTGGCGGTTCGGCCCGAAATTCGCCGCGAACGGCGACCGTTCGGGTTGGAGAAACTCCCAGTTGGAGAGCTTCGCCCACTCGTAAGTGTAAGGGGCGCGATATCGGCCGATCCGGAGCTGGAGGCGTTCGTCGTAGCGGAAGTTAAAGTAGGCATTGAGCAGGTCGAAGTTGTTGTTGCTTCTTTGGAACGAGAGCTGCCACTCGATCGGCTTGGTCAACCTCCCACTGAAATACATCCGCGCCCGGGGAATATTGATGTCGCTGACGACGGGTGTCTGGTTCTGGCGCGTATAGATTCGGGAGTCGACCTGGAGCTCGCCGTTGAATCGGAGCTCGTATTCCTCGTTCTCCGTTCGGAACACGTAGCCGTACCTCGAAGCGTAATCCAGATCGTAGTACCCATGCAGGGGGGTCGTTCGGGCCTTGGGCGGCTTGCCTCCGACCCCGGCCGGGGGGGAAGTCAAACCACCGATGATGGCCGGCTCGGCTGCCTCGCCGTCGGAGACCATTCCGGCCAGACCCTGGGCATCCCGCACTTGACCCTGCCGTCCCTGGCTCTGGGTCGAGTTTTCGATCCTCGTGGATAGATCTTGAACCGTCCTGGAGAGCAACTCATTCTGTTGGGATACGCTCGTATACTGTTGGAGGAGCCGTTGATTCATCTCCTCCAACTTGCGGACCCGTTCCGCGAGCTCTCCCGGTGAAACATTGGCCGACGGGGAGCCGCTTGGCCCCAGCGTCGGCGAGGGGACCGGCGGGGTCGGGGTCTGGGCGGAGGCGGCAGAGACCCCGATCACCAGCGGTCCCGCAAAGATGAGAACCTTTTTTCTGATCCGACTGCGGATGAATTGGATTCCCAAGGCAAAACCTCCTTACTCGACTCGCTCTCGATAGCGCCCCCACCTGAGACCGGAGACGTTTCCAGAAGGGAAGTCTCGGTGCTTGCCCTGCACAACGTCGGTCGCGTCCGAAGTCCTAGTCTCCGAGTTTGATAGGAGTCAGACTCCGAATCGCCCAACCGTTGATCAAAATGATGAGGACCGGTGGCAACACCGATGGGAAGAGACGCAGTATTTCCTCTATTCCTATCGGCTTTGCCATGCGTGCGCATGAAGCGGTTCTCGGGATTTTGCCGATTATTTCGAAGATCAGATGTCCGTTTGGGATGCCAACGAGATCATCGACCGCTTCATGACTGTAAGGCCACCGTGGACGCGACGTTGTCACATCGTCCCCCGGCCCTTGCTGAAGACGGAAAGAGAGCACCTTGGTCAAGGGCCAGAGCTTATTCTTGATTTATCCTATGGAGATTGGGATAATTGATCCCAGGCAAAACGTTTTTTCTCGAGGGCGTTCCCGATTCATGGCCTCCGATTGAGCGGAGGACGATCGATCGCGATGCGGGATGGTTCTGGTCGTGGGGCAGAGCTCGTGAGAATGTCAACGACAGCGGGCAAGGAGTTCACCGTGGGCATTGCAGTGCGAAGTCTCTCCAAGCGCTATGGTTCTTTCCGGGCCGTGAACAATGTCTCATTCGAGGTCCCTGCCGGCTCACTCGTCGCCCTGCTCGGTCCCTCTGGATCGGGAAAGAGTACGGTCTTGCGCA
>JBKQMU010000235.1:0-33184 GCA_052146555.1 Isosphaeraceae bacterium | reverse complement strand
CTTGTCGTTTTCGTGTGAGCGCTACTCCGAATTCCATCGTCCTGTTTCGTGGCTTGTTTCACAGGGCGCGGGCCACTGTCAATCCTATGTCAATCCTCGTATCACGCTTGTTTAAGGTCTAACGGCGGGTAGGCAAGCGCTTGGCGGCGAGGGGAGCCGCGGTGCGATTCGGATCGACCTCCAGCCGCGAGTGGAATGAGATCAGATGCACAGCGCCTGGTTTGGTGGTCACGGCAATCAACCCGCGATCGGCGCAGACGGCCAGACCGCTGGGACGGCTTCCGCCGAGGTTCAGCGCACCTTTGATCGGAAACCGGCCCATCACGGTGCGGGGCCAGGCACGGAAGAGCTCGAGGGCCGACTCGTCCGGGACGGTTACGACCAGATAGCCGGCTCGAGGAGTGTCAGAACCGTTCAGCACCGCGGCCTCGACGCCATCGAGGGCCGGCATCACAATCCAGTCGCCGTCGGGAGAGACTGAGAGATAAGGACTGGTCGCGGCAAGCTCGGTCCGGCCGGCAAGCGCGGGAGCCTCGGGAAGCGACAGATCGATCGCCACGGCTTGCCTGGATCTGCGCAACGTGATCAAGGCCCGTGAGCCCGCGGCGGAGACAACGATCCTCTCGGGGTCGTCGACCGGCTCCAGGTCCACGTGGCCGATGGGTCGAGGTACGACAGACCCGTCATCCGAGGCGGATTGCTGCACCAGCGTGACGTGGCCGATTGGGCGAGGGACGTCGGACTGCTCGCCGGGCACGGACTTCTCTCTCGGGGTGGCTTCGAAAACGTCCAGGCCCGGCAGCGGCTTCTTTGCGTCGCCTTCGGCCCGTCCTGAGCTCAAGACCAGAAGGAGGCGGCCGTCGGGCGTGACGGCGAGATCGTCGGGATAATAGCCGGCCGGCACGCGCGGGCCACGGGGCAAGCCATCGAAGCTGAAAATGTGCCACCATCCTGGCTCCAAGTGCTTATCGTCGCCGGATGGACGCTCGAGAACGGCCAGAGAACCTTTCCACGGGGCTATCGCGACCGGCCGACCCTCCAGATTCGCCTCGCCGATGCGGTCGAGCCGGTCCTTCTCGGTGACCTCGTAGAAGAGCACCTTATTGTACCTCGGGCAGAGGACCGCGAGCTTCCGGCCATGGTCGAGGAAGACGACCCGTGTCGATCGCTGCTGTCCGGTGAGCTCGCGATGCACTTCTCGGAAGTGCCAGGGGCCGGCTGTCGTTTCGATCGGTGCGCGGGCCCGGCCAGCGACCCAGAGGCCCAGGCCAAGGGCCCCAGCGGCCATGGCCGCGATCACGATCACGAACGCCGGTGCGATCCGTCCGTCCGGCTTCGCGCCCGAGCCCCGGCTCCCCATGGGCCAGCGCAGCGGCACCCGGGGCTCAGTGCCCTCGGAAATTCGCCGCAGGTTCTTGTGATGGCGGAAGACCAGAAGCATGCCGATCGCGAGAGAAAGAAGGCTCATGGCGAGATTCTCGCGAGTCCAGGGATGATCCGTGCGGGCGAAGTGACCGGCCCCAAAGGCGAAGGCGCCGGCGATCGACGAAAGCGATACGTAGCGGCAGAGCAGAAAGACTGCGAGGAATCCAACGGCTGCCACCCCACAAGCAAGGGGATCCAGGGCCAGCAAGACTCCCAGGCTGGTGGCCACACCTTTGCCGCCTTTGAAGCCCAGGTAGACTGGGAAGTTGTGTCCCAAGATCGCGGCTAGCCCGATCAAGACCGGGAGGTCCGCCGACACCGGGACTCCCAGACTGCGCAGGGCTAGCGGAAGACCGAGCGTGGGGATCAGCCCCTTGAGCAGATCGAGGGCAAAGACGAGCAGGAAGAAACGAAACCCGAGCAGGCGGCCAACATTGGTGGCGCCGATGTTTCCCGAGCCCACCGAGCGAATGTCGATGCCTTTGAGCTGGCGCGCAATCAGCAATCCGAAGGGAATGGCCCCGGCCAGGTAACTTACGAGGGTTGCCGTCAGGGTAATGATCCAGGCATCAAGAGGCCAGCTCACTGGTCGCGCCCGATCTTGAGGATTGACCGGTCGGGACCTCCCAGGAACGCCGAGCGGCGGGCCTCGAAGATCTCGTTGGCCGTGGCGTAGTCGTCGTGGCGGCCGATATCCAACCAGTAGCAAGGCTGGCGATAGCAGGCAATCGCGTGTCCGCTTTTGCGCATGGTTTCGAGTAAGTCGGGCATTGTCAGCGCCTCACCAGGGGTGAGGAAGTCCCAGGCGAGCGGTTCGAGCAGATAAACGCCCATGCTCACCTGGAACGAATATTCGGGTTTTTCGCGATAGCCGGTCAAGAGGTGCGGGTCGTCACCGAACTCGAGGACGCCGAAATCGATTTTCACCTCGCGGGGATACGAGGCAATCGTGGCCGCAGCGGCACGCGAGCGGTGGAAATCGACCATCGCGGCGAAGTCGAGCGTGGTCAGGATGTCGCCGTTGATAACCAGCACGGGTTCGGCGGGACGCTTCACGAGGGTCAGGCCGCCAGCGGTTCCCAGTGGCGTTTCCTCACGCCGATAGCGAATGCGGGTGCCAAACTTGCGGCCATCGCCGCAGAAGGTCTCGATCAGCTCGGTCAAGTATCCGGTGATGATGGTGACGTCGCGAAAGCCGTGCCGGGCAAGCTGGCGCAGTACGACCTCGATGATCGGCATCGGATCGGCATCGCCCAGCGGCATCAGCGGCTTGGGCAGCACGTGCGTGTACGGCCGTAGCCGCGTCCCTTTTCCTCCCGCCAGCAGGACCGCATTCATTTCGCTATTCCCTTCCCTGGGTCGTTCGGTCGCAAGCGGTCGGGTCTGCTCCGCCCCGAACAAGAGCGGGCAGGCTCTCGCCCGCCCCTAATCTTCCACGCTAGTTGTGTGCCATCTTGCCGGCACGCGCTCTCAAACCGTGCGGTTGAGACCCTCCGTGGCGGCCGTGAGATCCGTGACATTTCTTGGCCGCGGCGACCTCCTGGAAAACCTCGATCAGAGCCTCGGCATGGCGATCGAACGTCTGTTCGCCGCCAAGGCGGGCCGCCTTGATCGCCATGGCCTTGCGGCGCGTCTCGTCGGTCATGCGCTCAAGCGCGCCTGACAGCTCACCTTCCGCGTCGGGGGACGTCAGGATATAGCCCTCTTCTCCATCGGTGATCAGCTCACCGGCGCCGTTCTGCATGGTCGTGATGACAGGAAGACCGCACGCCAAGGCTTCGAGAACCACGAGCGAGCAAGGGTCGTAATACGTCGGCAGGACGAAAAAGTCGCTGGACGCGTAGCATTCGCGGATATCATCATGAAAGCCAAGAAAAGAGACGGCTTGGGCCAGACCTAGCGACTGGGCCAGCCGCTTGCACATCCCGGCGTGGCCGCCGCCGCAGACTAAGAGATGGATCGGCCGGGCGCCCCCGCGGTTTCTCCTGGCCAGAGCTCGCAAGAGTGGCTTGAGACCTTTGAGCGCGAAGTTGTGGCCGACGAATAGGCCGACCAGATCGGACGGCTCTAGCCCCAGTCGGCTTCGAAACGCGCAACGCGCCGCGCCGGGCTGGCTCATTTTGACGCGTGCGGGATCGATCGCGTTGGGCACCACGTGAATGAATGCGCGGGGCACGTGATGATACTGCTGGATGTGCAATCGCACCATATGGCTGACGGCCACCACGCGGGCCTGGCGCTCCGGTGCGTACTGTCTGCGCTCGATGGCGCGGTAAGTCAGATTCTTCGGATTGAGCGACTTGCCCAGAAGGTAAAGACCCCGGGTGATCGGGCTGGCGAACCGCCGGGCATTGGCCGCCAGGCTGCCGGCGTGCACGCCCCCCTGGGGAATGATCACGTCGTGCGCGTAGGTGTTGATGAACCCGACGGTGCAGTCGTAGTCCGTTCCGGCCAGGGCGGCTTCGGAGTTGCGGGCGAAGTTCCAGATCTGGCCGCGGCGGGTCCGTCCCGGGGCGGGCACGACAATACAATGAACTTCCGGCGGCAGCGCACCTTCCTTCCAGGACTCGGCGTAGAGATCGACATGGTGGCCCAAGCGGACCAGGCTGCGACAGAGGTCCACGATGTAGGTCTCGGCGCCGCCCCGGTCCGGATCGATGCGTGGGAAGTTCAAGGCCAAGTGCATGGATTCGATCTCCCTGAAAGATGCGACGATTCTCGCGCGCGTCGTCATCCTAAGGTATTCGCACCCGGACCGGCCTGGACTCGAGTGTTTTCGCAGCACCATCGGCCCTGCCGTCGTTCCAAAGCCGTGAATCCGCGCGCTCCGGTCTGCTCTGCACTACTCCGCACTGCACTCCTCCGCACTGCACGACTTTGTTTCGCTCCGCTCTGACCGGCTCAGTGATCCTTCTGATTGTGCTTTTGGTAACGCGCTGCCTTCAGCCGGACTGCGCGGGCTTGGCAACGGGGCCAGCGCAGATTCAGGGCACGGCGGTAGTGCTTCCAGAACCTGAGGATATCCCGATCGTCGATCCCGGCGACGCCCACAGTCGAATACAGCAACTGGCCGAGGTCTTTGCACCGCCAGCGATCCGGCCAGAGCCGGTGCTCGGCCAGGCGGTGCAGATCGATGAGCGCCAAGCTGACTTCCTTCGCGTCGTCTGCAAGCCGGCGAAGGTCGAGATAAAAGTGGCACAGGTACAGGTCTTTGTGGAAGACGCAGGCCCGGTGCAGCGCCGCGGTTATGCGGGCCATCTCGGGAACCAGGCGGCGCTTGAGTGCCGCCAGTTCGAGCGGACCAAGCTTGGCCGCCAGCTCGGGCAAGGCCACGTTCAGCTCGAGAGAGCCGGTCAGCTCGGCCACCATCAAGTAGCTTTGAAGCCTTGCCCAGGGGCCGATTCGTTCACCGGTCGCCACCACGTCGGGAACGGGCACGCCCAGCGACCGGGCACGCTCGAGGTGCGACCATTCGGCCGCTCCCGGCGAGTGCCGTCCCGCCGGATTGACGAGAGCAGCTAGCCGCGACAGCCACGGCAGCCGGAAATGGCGCTTCAAGTAAACTGTCAACGGGCCGGGTGGTAAATCAGAATTGCCTGGATTCCTGATCCCCGCCGTTAACTCGGTTGACCCGACCGTGGCTGGAAAAACGACACGTGCCGTCGACCGCCCCTGCTTGACATGCAGCCGGTCGACGGCCTCGAGCGTCATGACCGAGGCGTCCAGATCGGTAGGTAGCGCGGCTCGATACCGCGGGTCGATCCACGACCAGCGCACCCCGCGAACGAGGCGCTCACAGAAGGAACCGTAGCTCAACGGACCAGTCCCTCCCACGAGCTCGGCTGATGGAAGCGATAGATCCGCACGCCGACCGACTTGCCGCCCACGTACACCGGGAAGTCCTGAGCCGGCGTCGCGGCGTACGCCAAGATTGCGTTTAAGGTTCTCGCCCGAGGGCTAGGAGCGGCGAGCTCCTCGTGGCCGACGACGACGTACGAGAGCCTCGCGTCGGTGAGCGCCTGGCGGACGTGCCAGTAATCGTAGCCGGGTGTTTGGGAAACAAACCGGGCCCAGCCGCGCGTATCGAGAACGACGTCCCCCGCAGTGGTGTGCTCGGCCAGCCAGCGGCCCGCGGCCCAGTGTCCAGAGCGGCTGGAATGGCCGGGCCGAAGCTGGTAAACGACCAGCGTCGTCACGACCAGTCCCATGCTCAGCACGCACGTGATCCACGCGGTACGCGTGTTCCAGGGAAGCGTCACGGCCAAGCCCCGCAGGCAGACGAACGTCCCGGCCGCGGCCCACGGAACCGAAATCATCACCAGGGGCAGCGTGTGCCGGCTGGAAAGGTAGCCCAGCGCCGCGACATGGCGCAAGAGCATGATCAGAAAGGCCCCGGCAAAGGTCCCCAGCACGATACGATGGGCCCAGCCCCGGTCGCCCGGCTCGCGATCGCGGCAAAGGCTCAGAATGAACCGATGGCGCACCAGCCCCCAGATCGCCATGATCGCGAAACCCCAGCAAAGCTCATCCCACCACTGGCAGGCGATCTGCTTCAGGGCCTTCAGCGGATGCCGGATCGGAATGTGGTCTGTTTCTTCCTTGGGTGAAAAGTCCCACCGCGCGTCATCCAGTGCCCGAGGCAAAAGCTGCGGCACGGCGCGCAGCATCGTTTGCCGCGTGGTGATTCCGGTGCCGTGGCGGAGCGCGAGCTTCTCGGAGACATGCCCCTTCACAAGCGCATAACTGCCCACCAGCAACAGGGCCGAGAGGCTCATGGCTGCAACCACCGGAGAGGCAACCGCCAAGCGCGGCTTCCCGCGGCGTAACTGAACGATCATCCAAGCCAGGCACAGGGCCAATGGCGCCAGCACAACCTCGGGCCGCGCCAGGTAACCGACTCCGCCGGCGAGGCCCGCCAGAAGCGCGGGCTGCCACTGGCCGCTCTGTAGGGCAACGGCCCCGTAACGCAGGGAAACGAGAAGAAGCAGCAAGCCGAGACTGTCGCTGAGCGTGTCGTGGCCCACCTCCGCCGGCACCGGGAGGAGGGCGGCAATCGCCACCGCGATGCACGCGATGCGGTCATCGAAGAGGGCCCGCGTGATGCCGTAGAGCGGCACCAGCATCGCCAGCGAGGCGACGGTCGCGACAACCTGGGCGGCGATCCGCCAGGTGTCCGGACCGGGGCCGGCCAGCAGTCCGATGGCGGGCTCGAACGCCGCGATCAAGGCCGGATAGAGCGGATGCTGATCCGTGTCGCGAACGACGCTGGGCCAGGAGTCTTCCTGGAACTGGCGAGCAACGCGAATGAACTTCAGCCCGTCTTGAGCGGGCAAGAGCGACCGCGCGATCGAGATGCCGTGGAGGACTCCAGCACCCAGGACGACGGCGAGCAGGAAGCGGCGCCCGGCCATCCCGATCCTCCTTGACCCAGGGCCAAAACCCATTGACCGATCGCAAAAAGCGCGGCGATACACCCGGCCGCGTGTCGCATTATAGAAGTGCGATCTAGGCGGTCAATGGCAACCGCGCACCCGCTAGCGCGGCCGCCGCAGCGTTCTGGGCCAGGCGTTCGTGCCAGAAATCGGCCAGGCTCTGTTCCAGCGGGATCTCGGGTTGCCACCCGGTCTGCTGCGTGATCCGCCGGATATCAGCGCGGGAATCCGCGGGGCCTTTCCGCGCCCGACGATGAGGGTCGACGCACAGTCGCACGGTCCGGCCGCTCTGGCGCAAGAGCAGTTCGAGCCCCTCACGTACGGATCGCGACACCCCGCTGCCGAGATGATAAACCAGGCCGCGTTGACCGCGCAGCGCCAGCGCTATGAGTGCTCGCGCCACGTCGCGCACGTCGATGAAGTCGCGCTTGACATCGAGCTCGCCGACTAAGAGCGGCAGAGGGTCAGCCCCGGGTGAGAGAAGCTGAGTGGCAAACTCGCCGAAGGCCTGGGAGGGCGGCATGCCGGGTCCGACCGGGTTGAACACCCGCGCGACGCTTACCTCCAGAGGCGGCCACTCGGCCAGGGCGGCGATCGTGGCCAGATGCTTGCTCCGGCCGTAAGCGTCGAGTGGGGCAGGAGGGTACGATTCCGCGACCGGCAGCTTCGCCGGCGGAACAGTGCCAAGCTCAGCCGCCGAGCCGGTAAGCGTCACCCTGACGTGACGCTTGAGACCCCGCAGAGCATTGAGCAGCCGGATCGTCCCCCAGAAGTTCGCCCGGAAGAGAACCTCTTCAGGTGCCGGCGGCGTCCGGCCCGCCGTGTGAATCACGTAATCCGGCGATGCCGCCCTGACTGCCCGGCCGACTGCTTCGGGCTCGGTCAGGTCAGCCGCAACAAAGCGGTCCTCGGGCCATCCCGGTGGGCACCGTCGCCCGAGTACCACAATCGCGTCCTCGCTGCGTCCCTCGCACTCTAGCTGGCTCTTGAGCAAGTCCAGCACGTGTCGTCCCACAAAACCCGTTGCGCCTGTGATCAGCCAGCAAGCCATCGACCATTCCCCGCGTCTTGAAATACCTCAAACTTAGTACCCGATTCTCGGGGCTGCGGGCCGGCAAACCGGCGACGCACACCCAAGAGCCGCACCGCGGCATCATAAACCGGGTCGGGGGCTAGCTCGCGCATGCACCGGTGATGACCCTCGGGACAAATATGTTTTTGACAGGGGCCGCAGGGTACCGGATGCAGCAGGTGCAGCGCATGAGGATGGTAGGTTCGTGTCCAGGCGATGTGAGTCGGGCCAAAAAGCGTGACAACAGGCGTACCGAAAGCGGCCGCAAAGTGACGAGGGCCCGAATCGGTAGTCACCAGGAGTGCCGCCCGACGCACGCTGGCTTTGGTCAGTCCCAGGCTCAAAGGCTCGTCGGCTACGGTAACGACGCGCCGGTGACTGGCCGCCTGTACGATCCGCCGGGCGGCCTCGCGTTCGGCCGGACCGCAGAGCACGAGCACGGCCGCACCGGCCTCGTCGGCCAGCCGCCGCGCCAGCACTGCGAATGAGTCGGCCGGCCAGCTCTTGGCGGGTCCAAAAGCTCCGCCGGTATTCAGACAGACGACCGGCCCGTCGGCCGGAAGCCCAAGCTTGCTCCAGGCTCGATCGGCAGCCGCCTCCTCCGCTGCGGTCGTGGCTAGCTCCAGATGCACCGAGCCGCCGCGGCAGCCCAAAAGCCGCGCCAGCGCCAGGTAAGACTCAACGATGGGCACAGGCAACCGCTCGCCGGAAGCGTCACGGGTTGGGCGGAGGGAATCGGTCAAAAGGAACCCTCGTCCATACCGCAGATAGCCGACGCGCCTGGGAATCCCTCCCAGCCAGGCCGTCCATGCGGATCGGAACGAGTTGGGCAAGAGCACCGCGACGTCGTACCGCGCCTTCCGGAGACGGACCACAAGCCCCAGCGTCCGCTCCTGGCTCTTCTTGGACCGATGATCGGCGAGAATCAGGTCGTCGAACCAGGGCGCGCCATCGAGCACCGGCGCGATGCCGGGCCGGATCACGGCCGAAAGCTGCGCCTCCGGAAACCAGGTCCGCAAGGCGCGAAAGGTCGGCGTGGCCATGACCGTGTCGCCGACCAGGTTAGGGCAAAAGACGGCAATCTTCATCCGCAAGACGTGCTTTCCAGTCAATCCGTTGGCGGCGAGGCGGCGTCACGAAGCGGCGACCAGCGCTTCGAGAAGACCCTCGAGGGCCTCGAGACCGTCCATGATCTCCAGGCCGATGCGAAGGGCGCGCAAGGGCACGGGCCCCACCATCGAGGTCCGTAGCTTGACGAAATCTTTCTGGGTGGTCAAGGCGAAGTTCGCCCTTACGTTCTTTGCCCAGGCTGCAAGCGACGCGACGTCGCCAGCCTTGTACGCATGGTGGTCGGGAAAAATCTTGAGATCGAGAACCCGGCCGCACAGGGGCAAGATGGTGCGGCGGAATCCCTCCGGGTTACCGATGCCGCAGAAGGCCACCACTTCCTTGTCGCGAAGCAGTTCCAGCGGGCTGGCGTGCCCATCGCCGTCGACCAAGTCGAGGGGAGCATGACGGGCCATGACAAAGGGCACCCTCGGCGCCTTTTCCCGGACCAGCCGGCAGATCGGCTCGCGCCCGGCCGGCTCGAGCAGATCGGCTCGCGAGAGGATGACCGCCGAGGCGCGGCGAAGCGCGGAAATCGGCTCGCGCAAAAGCCCTCTGGGGAAAAGCCGGCCCAGACCGAAGGGGTCCAGAGCATCAAGCATGACCAGATCGACGTCCCGGGCCAGCCGGCGATGCTGGAAGCCGTCGTCAAGAATGATCAGCTCCGTCTCTAGTTCCGCGGCGGCAATCTCCGCCAGAGCGACTCGATCCGGATCCTGAAGATGAGGGACGTCGGGAAGGTTCTCCTCCAGCACCAATCCCTCGTCGTTAATCCCGCCCTCATGTCCGTACCCCCGGCTCAGAAGCGCGACGCGAACGCCGCGGCGGCGATACCAGCGAGCGATCCACTCGACCATCGGTGTCTTGCCAGTTCCTCCCAGCGTGATGTTGCCGACCGAGATGACCGGAACCGAGGCCCGATGAACTTTTTTCCAGGCCCGATCATAAGCCAGGTTCCTGGCGGCGACACCGACGCCATAAACGGCCGATCCCACGCCTAAGCCCAGGCGAGCAGCCGCGGCTGCCGGCCCGCGGGTCTGGCCGCGAATCAATCTCAGAAAAGTTTCCGCGTCAATTCGGCTCACGAAATCGCGTCCAACTTGGCGTTTGGCCGGCTCTTTCCCCTGCCCCTGTTTCTTTCTATGCTACATTTCTGTGGAATTCGATCCGCCCTGACCGGATGAGGCTCTCCTTGATGTGAAGGTGCGTCATGGTTTACTCGCCCCAGCCTCCCAGTCAACTCGTATCGCACTGGATCGAGCGACATCCCGACCGGATCAACTTCATCCTTCATATCATCGGCATCCCGCCGACGATCCTGGGCGTGTTGCTTTGCCCTGTCTATGTCACCTTGCTTTCTCTTCCCGTGCTGGCCTTTGCCCTGACCCTCTTCATCGGCGGCTACCTGCTCCAGTTCGCCGGCCACCTGGTGGAGGGGACCGATCCCGGCGAGATCATCTACTTCAAACGAAAGCTCGGACTACCATACACCGAGTTCCCACCCGGCCGAAAATCACCCTGAGTGGATGGTCCATCTGAAAATTGCCCCGGAGAAAGACTCGCCCAACGTATGACATCCCCGGGTTCGTGTCCCAGCCGAGGCGCAATACTATTGCTTTTTCTTATAGTTCTCCGGCGAAATTCTTGCTGGATGTGGGACATTTTGAGACATGGCCTGGTCCTCGCGCGAGCTCAGGCGGCGTGGTCGCCCGTTCGGCGCACGGATCGAACCTGGACCGGCTGTACCGGTCGCGCGGAGGCGGCGCACTTCCCCATACTCTGATATTACGACATGGAAACCGGTTCGATCGAATTCGACCGGATCGACATCCTGGCGTGGGGAGCACAGCGATTTCTTGGCGTTTCCAAGAAGTCGATCGAGTCAAACAAAGTCGCTCGACCAAAACGTGACAATTCGGCCATCTCCTGGCTGCCCGCGGAGACTGCCCAGGAACCACAGCCAACGGCGTGTCCAGTTGATCTCGATTGCGGCGGATGCTGGCAGCACTCAGGCCAGACCGCGTTTGCACCCTCGGGTCGAATTTGATCTAGGACAGAATCAGAATAATCCGTAAGATTCGCCTCATCGATTCAAGTCCCGTGTCACGAAAATCCGATATAGCCTGATAGGTCGAATATCTCGCATTATCCAATCGAGGCCAAGCCTCGCTGTCATGTTTTTTCGTTTATGGAATGTCAAGGCACGGGACAAGAGCGGCGCACCTCATTTCCGGCCGCTTCCGTGAGTCAAAGAGAGCGTCGCGACCCGGTTCCGGGAGGCGACAGGCGGCAGCTAGAGACGTGGGTCAGCAAAGGGCAGTGAGCCAAGCCAAGGATGGCGCGGCGTGTTCCCACAATTCTGAATCACGCGTCACATGGCGATCTTAGTCAAGGACGGCGGGCCATGCGATTGACCTTACGCACGAACCGGTGGACTCAGGTGGCCGTCCTGGTGGCCTGGGTCTTTTCCACCGGTTGCCAGCGACTTCCTTACATCGATCAATCCAAGCCGGTACCCCATGATCCGATGGGCGCGACGGCCCTGGAGGACAAGGAGGTCAAGCAGGCCGACTTCTTGAGCAGCAACCTCAAGATGCAGTTGCCCAAGGTCCACAAACCGCGCACAACGAACGATCCCGAGGCCGAGGAAATCTGGCCGATGACCCTGCAAGAGGCCATCAGGATCGGCCTGGACAACGCCGAGCTGATCCGCGTGATTCCCTTCGGTGCCCAGGGTATTCCGATCGGTGGCTTCGAGCCGTCGCCCCTCAATACGGGTGCGGCTTCCGGCGTTGCCGGCGCGCTGGGTGCTGGAACACTTCAATCGGTCTACGACCCGGCCATCATGGAAACCCAGATCGCCCAGGCGCTGTCGACCTTCGATACGGCCTTCACCACCAGCCTCACCTGGGGTAAGAACACCCAGCCGTTTAACAACGCCATTCAGGGCGGTTCGCTCGGTGTCACCGGGTCGAAAACCGTAGTTCTCTCGGTCCAGGATACGGCGAACTTCCAGATCGGGCTCCAGAAGCGAACCGCGACAGGTGCCCAGCTCAGCATCGTGCATAACGTTAACTGGCTCTACCAGAACAGTACGTTCTTGACCTACCCTTCGGCCTACACCACGAACATCCAGATGCAATTGACCCAGCCCCTCATGGGTAGTGCGCCTTTGCCGGGCCAGCAGGCCGGCCCACCCGTGGGACTGGAGGCCAACCGGGCGCCGATCGTAGTGGCCCGGCTCAACGCCGACGCGGCGGTCTGGCGGTTCAAGGCGGAGGTCATGGCCCACGTCCGGTCGATCGAGCAGCAATACTGGAACCTGGCTCAGCAGCACGTGCAGCTCTGGAGTGCCGAGAAGGCCGTTGAGCTGGCCCGTGAGATCGTCAACCGTGAGCAGGCCGAACTCGTCGTGGGCAAGGGAACCATCGCCGACGTCGCCGAGGCGCAGCAGCGGCTCGAGCAATTCAATCTCGACCTGGTGACCCGAACCTCGGACGTGATCACCACGGAACGACAGCTTCGCAACATCCTCGGCTTGCCTCCGGCCGACAACCGGCGGATCATTCCGGTGACCCCTCCGACCGAAGCCCGGCTCGAGCCGGACTGGGATTCCAGCCTGGCGCAAATGGTCACGTTCCAGCCCGACATCGTACAGCAACAGTTGCTGGTGCGGATCGCCGAACTCCAGCTCCTGGTGGCGCGAAACCAGTTGTTGCCCCAGTTGAGCCTCTCCGCCCTGTATCAGCTCAACGGCCTGGGACAATCACTCGACAACGCCGAGGCCGTCATGACAGGCGCCACCATCAAGGCCCTTGAGCCGATAGTCGCGGCCCGCGAGCGTGCCGCCGGCCTGCAGTCAAACCCCGGCTTTTACAACAACTTTCATACATGGAACGTGGGCTTCACCTTCGCCATGCCCCTGGGCATGCGGTCGCCCCTGGCAAGCACGCGACAAGCTCAGTACACCCTTTTGCGGCAGCGTGCGTACTTGCAGCAGATCGTCCACCAGACCACCCACTCGCTGGCCCGGTTCTTCCTGGAAGTCGACGCCAACTACAAGCAGTTCAAGACGGCGTCCCGGCTGCGTGCCGCCGCAGCCCAGCGGCTGGAAGCCCAGCGCGCCTATTATGAGGAAGGCCGCATCACGATCGACCGGTTCCTTGACGCGGTCAGCCAGTATGCCAACGCAGTGGCCTCGGAGGCCACGTACAAAACCACCTACAACATCTCGATCGTGGCTCTCGAGGAAGCGAAGGGGACGCTCTTGGCGTACAACAATATCGCCGTGGCCGAGGGTCCGCACCCGCGGAAAGCCTACGTTCAAGCCCGCGACATCCAGAACGCGCACCGTAAACTGCCGATTCCTCCGGACGGGCCCATGTATCGTCCGCCGGTCAGCGGGCCGATCGTTCCCGATCCCGTTCCGGAGAATCCTCCGCCCGACGTGAAGCCCGGCGACCATCCGCCGCTGCCAGCCCCGGCCGGACCGCTTGGACCAGCTCCAGTGCCCCTGCCGCCGTACCGGCCCGCGGGCGAGGCTCCCATCATCACCCGGAATTCCGGTCCGGCCCAAAGCGCACCTGCCACCGCCCTGGCTCCGGCGATGGACAGCGGACCGGGCCCAGCTAGCCCGCTTCCGGACCACCCCCGGCTCGACGGCTCGACCTTGCCAGTCGCCGCGCCCGCAACCCCCCTCGCGGCACCTTCCATGTCCGCTGGCGGAGCACCCACAGCGATCGGCTCATTGCCGGCCGTGGCACCTGCTCCGCCCGCTCAGGAACCACCCTCAACGGCCTCCGCTACGAGCCCCGCCAGCGGCCCTCCGCCGGCTGCCTCGAGGCCGTCCGATCCGCCCGACGACCTGCCCGAACTCCCCGCCGAGATCGATTTGCCCCCCCTGCCCAAGTAACCCCCCCCTTGCAGGATCGGATTCACTCCCCCTGGGCCGCTCGAGGGCCGCTGCCTCTACCCGAGGCGGCGGCCCTTCCTCCTTGAGCGACCGTCAATTCATTGTTGACCATCGCTTCCGCCCAGCGCCACAATCACGATTACTGCGCGGGGCTCGTGACAGCATAGCAACATCCGTTTCGCGAGCCGGTTCGCATGGCCCGCAGAGAGGTCCTTATACTGAATTGTCATGTCAACATGTATAATTCTGTAATTCTCACTTCGATCTGGTCGTCCACGCTTGTCGCAACGGCGTCCCTGGCTCTGCCTTCCGGTTTGAGCCGGCCGGCCCAAGCGCAGGAAAAGCAGTATCCGGCGCTCGGCACGATCGAGCTGCTCGACCTCCGGTTGGACGAGATCGTGCCCAGAGGTGCGCGCGTGGAGCGACTGGCTGAGGGATTCGGCTGGGCGGAAGGACCGGTCTGGGACCGTCGCGGTTTCTTGCTCTTCTCGGACGTGCCTCAGAATACAGTCTTCCAGTGGCAGGAAGGCAAGGGCGTGAGCGTCTACCTGAAGCCAAGCGGCTATACGGCCACGACACCGCGCGGTGGTGTGCCGGGCTCCAATGGACTCCTGATCGATGATTCGGGCCGGCTGGTGCTCTGCCAGCACGGCGACCGCCGGATCGCCCGCCTCCAGGACGATCGATCGTTTGCGAACCTGGCCGATCGCTACCAGGGCAAGCGGCTCAACAGCCCCAACGACGGTGTTTTCAAATCCAACGGTGATCTCTATTTCACCGATCCTCCCTACGGACTCGAGAGAGGCAACGGCGACCCGGCCAAGGAGCTGGACTACAGCGGCGTCTACCGGCTCTCGAAGAACGGCACGCTCACCTTGCTGACTCGCGCAATGACCTTCCCCAACGGCATCGCCTTCGCGCCCGGAGAGAAGACTCTCTACGTGTCCAATTCCGACCCCCAAAAGGCCCTTTGGCTGGCCTTTCCGGTCAAGGATGACGGCACGCTCGAGGAGGGCCGGGTGTTCGCCAACGTCACCTCGAGCGTGGGTTCGAAGAAGGGCCTTCCCGATGGCATGAAGGTCGACCAGGCCGGCAACCTGTTCGCGACCGGCCCTGGAGGCGTGCTCATCTTCGCCCCCGACGGTACTCACCTAGGCACGCTCACAACCGGCGAGGCCACGGCCAACTGCGGCTGGGGCGAGGACGGCTCGGTCCTGTACATTACCGCTCATATGTACCTGGGCCGGATCAAACTCTCGACCAAGGGCCTGGGCTATCAGGCTCGATGAGATGAGATCCGGCCCGTGCGGCGTCGGACTGGCGCGAGCTGCCGAGCCTTCCGTCTCCTAGGACCCGCGTCAGACGGAGAGGACACCTGAGCGAATCAGGTAAGCGAACCGCTGACGCTGTTCCGGAGTCAAGAGGGCGTGGATCTGCTCGAGCGAGCGGATCAGCGTATCGCGCAGTTTCGCGGCACTCTGGACTCTCCGCTCGCCGGCACTTGCGGCCTTGGCGGTATCGAACGCATCGGCCGTGATCGCATCGGCAAACTCGGCCAATGCCCGGCGGTCGTCGACCTCAGCTTGCGCCCGCTCGGTCTTCAGCTCGCCGAGAATGCGCACCAGAGTGGTGATCTGCTTTTCATCAAGATCCAGCTTGTGAGCCAGGAACCTCAGGGGGCGCCTGACTCCGAAGCCCGACCGGGCCTCGAATCGGTCCGCTTCGTGATGATGGGGCATGAAACACCCTCTCCACTGCCCGTGCGGCTGATGAGCGTAGGGGTCGTTTTCGTATTCGTGATGATGATATTCGTATTCGGGCCGATCGGGATGATGGCCGGAGGCAGAAGATCTACGATGGCGCTCGTGGCGCCAGGAGGCGTGGCACATTGACATTCTCCTTCTCGCCGAGGCGGTTCGCTCCCGGCGGGGACACATCGCGTGGGCACCATGCCGCACACGTCATGGAATATTAGGTAGGTCAGCCGGTCCAGTCAAGTTTCCCGGCGCAGCGGGCCACCTCAGCGCCGTCGCCGCGGCAGAATCGGGATTCCTGGAAATCGCTGTTGTGGCAGTTCCTGGTGGGTGGTTCAATGACGGGTGAACGGGGGCGGGTGGTTTCGCGGCCGTCGCCTGCCGAGACTGGTTCGTCATCGAATTCACGGCACAGTTCCTGAGGGAGAACGATCCATGCGTAAGATCCTGGCTCTGCTGGCTGTCGGCGTGCTCTGTTCGGGCCTGGGTTTTCTCCAAGCCGCTGACGAGGGCAAGACGATCACCGTCAAGGGTGAGGGCATGTGCGCCAAGTGCGCTCTGAAGGAAAAGGGCGTCACGAAGTGCCAGAATGTGGTCATTCTGATGAGGGACGGCAAGAAGACCACCTACTACCTGGGGAAGAACAAGTTCTCCGATGAGGCCCACAAGGGCCTGGGGCTGTGCACGGCCACGAGGGACGAGCCCGTCCAGATCGAGGTGACCGGCACCTGGGAGAAGAAGGGCGACAAGCTCATCCTGACCCCCACCGAAAAGATCAAGAAGATCGACTGAGCGACGATGATCGCTTGGCGTCGGCCATGGCTGCTCTTCGCTCCTTCTCCGCCAGAATGGGGCTTTTTTATGAATTCTTCTATAGAATTTTGATCATCGGCGCCAGTGTCCGGGCCGCGGCGTTTTCAGCGATCCGCGCAAGGCTTGCGCCCTTGTGTCGGGTCCATTGGGCAAATCGGGCAAGAGGAACTGGCAGACGTCTCTTCAGATGCGGCTGGCGCAGCCTTTTCCATCAGCGCGGCTTCTCTGTCAGAGCGTCTTCAAGTACACCAGCAGGTCGGCGAGCTCTGCCTCGGACAGCTCACCCAGCCCGGTGACAGTCTCAGCGCTGTGCGTGCCGGCCAAAGCCTCGCGAAGCGTCCTCGCGCGGCCGTCGTGAAGGTAGGGGTCTTTGTCATACAGGCCGCGAAGCGACGGAGGGTTGTAGCCGCGGTAGGCGTCGTCGGGTTCTTCCAGGCCTGCTGTGTGAATCTTGCCGTCGGTCAGCTCGGGCCCGCCGTGGCATGTATGACAAGCGGCTTTTGCCGACTGATAGACGGCCCTGCCCCGCTCGGCTTCCGGACTGAGCGGGACGGAACTGCCGCGATAGGGATTCCGAGGATAGTCGACTGTTTCGAGGTACGCGATGATGGCCCGAATGTCGTCGGCGCAGGGCCTCGGCCCCCGCATGCTCTTGGTGAAAGAGTCGCGCACTGCGTCTTCCAGGCTGGTCTGCCAGCCGTGCCAGGTCCACGGGCCGGTGCGGGTGACGCGCCTCAAGGTCGGCACTTTTTTCCGGCTCCGCTGGTGCATGGTGCTGAGGTCTTGCCGGCCGTCGTTCAGGGTGTCGAAGTCCAGGCCGCTTGTGTGACCGTCGCTGTGGCAGGTGTTGCAACTATACCACTGGTCGAACGACCGCTGGGCATCGTGAAAGAGGATCTCGCCCCGCCGCTCGAGCGACAGGGTTCGCGGACCACCCAAAGGAATCCACGCCTTGAGCCGGGCACTTTCGGCGTCGACGACTTGCACGGCATCGCCCAGATAGTTGGCAACGAACAAGGTGCGCCCATCCGGCGCGAAGGCGAGCTCGGTGGGACGTCCGCCCAGGGGCACGCGACGGAACCGGTCATCGCCGCCTAGCAGCTCGGGGGCAATCAAATCGCGGGAACCGTCAGACCTCCAGGGAAGACGCTTGCGGTCGGTACGGAAGATCATGACTTCATGTGTACCGCCCAGGCTAATGGCGAGAAACTTGCCGTCCGCGCTGATGGCAACGCCGTGAGCGTCGGCCGCGGCCATGCCCCGCGGGTCCAAGGAGAGCGTCGCGAACGAGGGCTCGGACCGGTCCAGATCGACCCGGGTCAGGCGCTGGCCGAGCACCCAGCCTAAGTCGATGTTATTGGCCGTGGTGGCGAACCGGCGGTTCTTCATGTTAGCAACGTAGCCGCGCTTGCCGTCGCTGCTGATGGCAACCTGGCGGAGGTTATCTCCGTCGATCGGGATGGTCCGAAGCACGCCCATCGACTGGGTCGAAACGGTCGAGACATTTTGCGAGCGGGCGTTTCCCACCAGCAGGAACGTGCCGTCAGGCGCCAGGGCAAGGCCTCGCGGCTCACGGCCCACAGAGGCGCGTGCCGTGACCCGTCGTGAGCTCAGATCGACGCGAACGACCTCGCCCGCCACGCCGACTGCGACGTAGGCCGTGGCGCCATCGTGCGACAGGACCACGCCGCGGGGCTCGGGGCCAACCTCGATGCGGCCGGCCAGCTTCAGACGGTCGTTCTCGATCTCGACGACGGCAATGTCATAGCCGAACCAGTGCGCGACAACCCCGCGCCGGCCGTCGGCGGAGATCGCAACTCCGGCGGGCCGGTCGCCGGTAGGAAGCTCGTGCAGCACCTTTCCTGCCTCGGGATCCACCAGTGAGACGGTGCCGGCGGTCTGGTTAGCCACCAGCAGGCGGCGGCCATCGCGGCGGAGCGCCAGGGCGATCGGTGAACGGTGCGGATGGTCAGCGGTCACTCTTCCCGAGGGTGAAATCTCCGCGCTTCTGAGCCCGCGCCGCGGCAAGGACACAAGTGCACTCAGTCCGAATGAGATCAAGACTCCCAGGATGAGGAGCGTCCCCGTGGGACGTGCCTGCGTGCTCATGAGAACGCGACTCCCGGCAATCAGGGTGCCGATCTTGGGCCGCCCGAAACGCGTGGCGGTCCGGCCGGATCAGAGGGCGGAAAGTGGCGGGCTCACATCCGCTGGACGACATCGATTCCAAGCAAGTCGAGGCCGAATTGCAAGGTCCGTGCCGTCAGGTCGCAGATCGCCAGGCGACTGTCCCGCCGCGGTGTCGAGTCGGCCTTGAGCACGGGGCATTCCTCGAAAAATGTGGAAAAAGCGTTGGCCAGGTCGAAGAGGTAATCGGTCAGGATGTTCGGCTTGAGCTCGGCGGCGGCCAGATCCAGAACCTCGGGGAGGCGAAGGATGCGCACGCCCAGCGCTCGCTCCGCCGGGTGATTGAGCACGATCTCCGGCGGCCGTCGCCGCACGTCGGCAGGATCGATCGCTCCCTTGCGGAAGATGCTCTGGATGCGAGCGTAGGCATATTGCAGATAAGTGGCCGTATTACCGTTCATAGCCAGCATCTTCTGCCAGTCGAAGACATAATCACTTAAGCGGTTTTGCGACAGGTCGGCGTACTTGATGGCCCCCAGGCCGACGACTTCGGCAACCTTGGCGCGGGCGTCGGGATCAAGTTCGGGGCTGTTCGCGTCGACCACCTTGCGGGCTTCGGCAACAGCCTCATCCAACAGCGATTCGAGGCCAACGACGTCGCCTTCCCGCGTCTTGAACGGTCTGCGGTCCGGGCCCAAAATCGTGCCGAAGGCGACGTGCACGAGCTCGAGCCGGTCGTAGCCCCACTTCCGCGCCACCTCGAAAAGCTGCTTGAAATGGTCGCCCTGGCGATGATCGACGACATAAAGCACCAGCTCGGGGTTCCAGGTCTCAGCCCGGTACTTGATCGTCGCCAGGTCGGTCGTCCCGTAGTTGAAAGCACCGTCGCTCTTGCGAATCAGAAAGGGCGCCTTGGTTCCCTTGGTGAAAACGGCGATGGCCCCCTCGCTCTCCTGCGCGATGCCGCGGGCAAGCAGGTCATCAACGACGCCCGCGAGTATCGGGTCGTAGAAACTCTCACCCAGCTCGACATCGAAGCGCACGCCCAGGCGCGCATAGATCGACTCGAGCGCTCGCAGGCAAAAGGGCATGAACTCTTTCCAAAGGCGGCGATTTTCGGGGTCGCCGGCATGGAGGGACGCGGTCTCGGCCCGCGCGGCGTCCTCGACGGAGACGTCGCCGGCCTTGATCCGGTCTTGCGCCAGGCGATACAACCGCGCCAGCTCGGCCACGGGGTCGGCGGCGAACGCCTGCTCGTCGCGGGCCGTTTTCCAGCCCCAGAGGATCATGCCAAACTGCGAACCCCAGTCGCCCAAGTGATTGTCGCGGACGACGCGATGGCCTAGAGCCTCGAAGATCCGGGCCAGGCTATCGCCGATGACCGTCGAACGAATGTGGCCGACGTGCATCGGCTTGGCGACGTTCGGCGATGAGAAGTCGATCACGACGGACCGCGGCCGCTCTGGCGCTGGGATGCCGGGAAATGCACCTGAGAGCAGCTCGGATAAAACCTGCGCGATCCAACCGTCTCGCAGGCGGACGTTAAGGAACCCCGGCCCCTCCACGCTGGGCGGCCCGGCCATCGGCTCCAGGTCGACCGTGGCGGCGACGCGGCCAGCCAGGTCGCGCGGGTTCACCTTGAGAGACTTCGCCAGGGCCATGCAGCCACTTGCCTGGTAATCGCCAAACTTGGGGTCGTTCGTGGCCCGTACGGCCGACTTGAAGGTTGCGGCATCGCCCCCTTCGGGAGTCGCCGCGGCGAACCTCGCTCGCAAGGCTTCGACTACGTTCATGACGTCACACTGGGTTCACGATTGGGACGAGGCGTCAGTGGGCTCGGCGAGGCGAGGCTGGTCCGCGGACCAGGGCAGCACGGGCGCATCTCCCCAGATCTCTTCGAGCGCGTAATAACTCCGGCCTTCCCCCGAGAAAATATGGACGACAAAATCGCCATAATCGATCAAGATCCAACGACCCTCCTCGGAGCCCTCCAGGCCGAGCTTGTGCTCGCCGAGCTTCTTCATCTGCGCGTCGATCTCGCTGGCGATCGCATGACCCTGGCGGCGCGAGCTGGCAGTGGCGATCACAAAGAAATCCAAGAGCGGCGTCGCCTGGCGGAGGTCGAGCAAGAGGATGTCCTTGGCCCGGTTGTCATCGGCGATCCGGGCGGCGATCCGGGCGTGCTCGAGTGCCACGTCCAGGCGGCTGGGGTCGCGGCGATCGACGGCCCGCGTGGGGATGTCGTCCTGGGCCGAGCGGATCGAGCGGCCGCGGAGAGCCCGTTTGCGGGTCAAGGAATCGGATGGAGAGGAGGGATGCTTCAGCGGAGGGATGTTCTCAGCCATTCATCATTTCCGAAGAGTCGAGAGAGCGTTCGTTGCCCCAGGGTGAGCTCAAGTCTAACCAAACCGAGGCGCGCCTGACCATCCATCGCAGGCGTCCCTGGCGTGGACACGAAAGCAGGCGCGAGGGTTCGGCGAGGCGACCTTTGCCAGCCAGCCCAAGGAAGGGAACATCGACAGGAAATCAGCACCCCCACGGGGACTCGAACCCCGGTCCCTTGGCTGAGAACCAAGTATCCTAGGCCGCTAGACGATGGGGGCTGCGGAGATGATTTATGATAAACCACGGAGATGCTGAGTCAAGCCTCTTGATCGAGCGACCAATCGCGAGCGTTGGTTCTTGGTAGCTCATTTCGATCCTTTGTTGGTTCCTTCGTTTTCTCTCTTGGGGTACGCTTGATCTCCTTGGCTCCTTCCACTCTTGGCGATTCCTCATGCCCAGGATTCTGGTTAACGCTCACTCGCTCTATTACGAAACGGTTGGTTCAAGCGGCGCACTGCTTGTCTTTTTGAGCGGGCTTGGTGGCGATCATCGGGCTTTCAGCCTAGCCCAGCGCTACTTCGCAGCACGTTACAGGACCCTGGCCCTGGACGCCCGCGATGTCGGCCAAAGCCAGCGAGCCGAGGATGCCTACTCGACGGCCGACCTGGCCGACGATGTGGCGGGCTGGCTGGAGACGATCGGTGCCGGGGCAGCTCACATAGTCGGCCACTCGCTCGGCGGCTTGGTGGCGCAAGAGCTGGCCATTCGCCACCCTTCGCACGTGAAAAGTCTTGTGCTTGCATCAACCCACGCGGGAGCTGACCCTTGGCGGCGGGCGGTGATCGAGTCGTGGGTTTTGCTTCGGCGGAAAGTCACGATCGGCCTGTTCACGCGCGCCACGCTGCCCTGGCTGGTCGCGCCGGAGTTCTATCGCCAGACCAGCCAGATTGAGGGCCTGGTTCAGTTTGCGGAGCGAAACCCGCACCTGCAGGAACCGGAGGCATTTGCCAGGCAGGCGCAGGCTGCGGCCGAGCATGACGCGCGGGACAGGATCAGCCAGATTCGCGTGCCCGCGCTCGTGCTGGCAGGCGAGCTCGACCTCGTCAACCCTCCGCGCATGGCGGCTGAGCTGGCCCAGCTGCTGCCAGATTGCCAGTTCGTGATTCTGCCCGGCGTCGGTCATATGCCCCACATCGAGGACAAGGTTCGCTTCCGGCAAGAAGTGGAGCGTTTCCTGAAACAAGTGGAGACATCTTGACGCCTTGAATTCTTTGCGGGCCTTGATAGCGCGGGTTTCCCTGCGATGATCTAGGCTTCGAGCGCAGGCCTGGAAAGAACGGTGCCGAAGATGTTACCGTCGGATCTCGCAAACCAAGGCAGGTCAGGAGTGTTCGGAGATGAAGTTTCCACGATCCAGCGGTGTCTTGCTTCACCCCACCTCGCTTCCCGGTCGGTTCGGCATCGGCGATCTTGGTCCCGCGGCTCACGAATTCGTGTCATTCCTGGCCGAGTCCGGCCAGCGCTGGTGGCAAGTTTTGCCTCTGGGACCGACCGGCGGCATGAATTCGCCCTATCAATCGGACTCGTCATTCGCCGGCAATCCGCTCTTGATCAGCCCGGAGGCGATGGTCGAGTGCGGCTGGCTAGATCGTGGCGAGCTGGATGACCACCCCGGCTTTCCCGCCGAGCAGGTCGATTTCCCGGCCGTGGCGCAGTTCAAGCACGCGCTCTTGCACCGGGCATGCGAGCGGTTCGACAGGGACGATGCCAAGTTTCAGGAATTCCTTTCGAGTTCGGCGCATTGGCTTGATGACTACGCCCTGTTCGCGGCGATCAAGGATGCCAGTGGTGAGAAAGCATGGTTTCAGTGGGAGCCGGATCTCGTCCGACGAAAACCGCCGGCACTTTCGCGGCGGCGTCATACGCTGGAGGCCGGGGTCCACTTCCACCAGTTTGTGCAATATGTTTTTGAAATCCAGATGCAGGCGCTGCGCAAGACCTGCGCGGAGCGCGCGGTGAACCTGATCGGCGACATTCCGATTTTCGTCGCCCACGACAGTGCCGATGTTTGGGCGCGGCCCGATCTCTTTCATCTTGATGCGCGCGGCCGCTTGACGGTGCAAGCCGGGGTCCCCCCTGACCTGTTCAGCAACACGGGCCAGCTCTGGGGCAACCCGCTGTACCGCTGGGAAGCTCACGAGCAAGAAGGCTTCGCCTGGTGGATCGAGCGCTTGAGCGCGCTTTTGCGCTGGGTCGACCTCATTCGCATCGATCATTTCCGCGGACTTCAGGCCTACTGGGAAGTTCCAGGCCGAGCGCGGACCGCGGCCCGAGGCCGCTGGGTGGAAGCGCCGGGAGACGCTTTTCTCAAGGCCTTGCACCAGCATTTTGTCGACTTGCCGCTGATCGCCGAGGACTTGGGCGTCATCACCCCGGAAGTCGAAGCCCTGCGCGACGCGTTCGGGTTGCCGGGAATGCGTGTGCTCCAGTTCGGCTTCACCGTGGGACTCGAAGAACAAAGCCACTTGCCGCACCGGTTCGTTCCTCATTGCATCGTCTACACCGGCACGCACGACAACGACACGGCGATGGGATGGCTCAATGATCAGAAGATCCGGACGACGCAGTCGGCCGCCCAGATTCGCGCTGAGCGGTCCTACGCGCTGCGTTACCTTGGCTCCAGCGGGAAGCAGTTCAATTGGGATTTGATCCGCCTGGCGCAAGGATCGGTTGCCGAGGTCGCCATCATTCCCATGCAAGACCTCCTGGGCCTGGGAAGCCAGGCGCGGATGAACGTGCCCGGCAAGGCCGAAGGCAACTGGGGCTGGAGGTTCCGTCGCCCACAGCTCACCACGCGCATCATGGACAGGCTAGCTGACCTCACGGCTGTTTGCAGCCGGTGGAACGGCCCAACGCCGGATGATCTGAACCCCCGACATGTACCGGATGACTCGGAGTCTATTCCTACTCCGAAGGAATTGGGCCAAAAGGGCGAGAAGCTCAAAATCGAGCCCGCAAATGATGGTGGGAGCAAACCGGGTGAGGATGGGTCGCCGGGACGGACCCGCAAGCAGCCACATGGCGACTCGCCCCGCAAAGCTAAGCGGGCCCGGTCCAGCAAGGACGGCAGCCGCTAGACGGCTCCGTGGATGTAGGAGATCAGATGGCGATTCTCGGTCGAGACCTTCTCGTACATGACCTTGACGATGTCGCCCACGGAGATGATGCCGACGAGCTTATCGCCGTCGACAACGGGAATCTTGGGGGCTCGCTTTTCGGTCATCTGTCCCATGATGTCGTTGACGTTATCGTCGGACCGGCAGGTGAGGGGGTTGGTCGTCATGACGTGGGAAATGGACAGCCTGTTACAGACATCGCCCCGATTGTGGAAGGTCCGAAGAACATCGCGTTCGGCGAAGAGGCCGATGAGGCGGCCGTCGTGATCGACGACGGGAAGCGATCCGATGTTCTTTTGTACCATTTTTGCAATGGCTTCCTGTACCGTCGCCTCCGGGTCAATCGTGAAGAGTTCACTCCCCTTAGCGTGAAGGACGTCGCTGACCAGCATGATGCTCCCTCCCGGCTCGGTAACAGCGCGCAACAAACGAACGAGTCTTGCTCGCGCAACGCTCATGTACAGAAAATCGAAATGAACGGTACAGGTATCCTCCCATCTTACCCCCGGTCTTGCAATTGCAATTTTTGGGCCTTAACGAGAAAAGGGCAAGGATTCATGTATGTGTGCAAACATGCATTTTCAGCCGTGACCGGAGAGCAAGGACGTGAGCACGACCCGCAGGGAGGACCAGCCGGAGCAACTCGTTCTGAAGATGCGTCTGGCGATGACCACGGTCTTGGTGGGCGCGCTTCTCTTGCGGCTTTACCATCTCGATCAGCCGATCGTTGAAAACTACGTTGGGCGACAGATCCCCACGGCCATGGTGGCTCGCAACCTCGTGCGCAGCACGGGCTTCTGGCATCCGCAGCTTGATACGGCGCCTTTCCCCAGCTATTTCTTGGTCGAGCCGCCGGTCTTCCAGCTGGGGGCCGTCGCGATGCGGCGGATCACGGGCTGGCCGCTGGAGGTCTGTGGCCGAATTCTCTCGTTGGCGGCGATCGCCCTGGGCGGCTGGGGTCTGTTCGAGCTGGTCCGACGCCGCGAAGGAAGCCGTGTCGCCCTCGCGGCCTTGATGGCTTTTTCGTTTTTTCCGATCACGGTGCGCTACGGCCGGGCCTTTCAGCCTGACGCCTTGATGCTCGGCGCCGTGCTCGCGGGCGTATCGTGCTGGGATCGCGCCAGCCGGAATGAGGGCGAGGGCCAAGGCTGGATGGTCGCGGCCTGGCTCTGGCTGGCCACCGGATTTGCCGCCAAGGTAACCTCGGCGCTGGTGCTCGTGCCTCTGGCGTCGATGACTCCGCCGCCGCGGCGGGCCGGGAAATGCCTGCTGGCAGCCTCGGCGATGGGGCCGGTGCTCCTCTGGTATCTCTGGGCAAATCACCTGACGGATGCAACCACGGGCTCCAAGGCCGCGGCGGAGTACCGGTCGATCTGGATGGGGGTTGTGGGGTTGGGCGCGCTTGCCCGGGCCCAGACGTGGGCTGACATCGGTCGTTTTCTGCTCGTTCGGGCATTCACACCACTGGGCGTGCTGCTTGGGACATGGGGACTCTGGCAGAAGAGCGATTGGGCATCGAGACCGGGCGAAAGCTGGCTCGATCCGTGGCGGCTCTGGGGGCTCTCCGTTCTCTTGGTCATGGCCGCGCTCGCGGAAAAGCTGCGGCACGAGTATTACTGGCTGATCCTGGCGCCGGTGGTCGCCGTAGGGGTGGGCCGGGCCTGGACGAGGCTGGCGGCGCGGCGGCCGCGGGCGGCCTGGGGCGTTGGCCTGGCGCATCTGTTTTTGTGCGGTCTGCTGGCATGCTCGACGTTTCAAACGCCCCGGGAGTGGGAGAACCTTGCGGCCGCGGCCCGCACCACCGGACTCTTGGTTACTCGCGACGACTTGCTGGTGGCGCCAGAGCCGCTCTTGTATCTGGCGGACCGTCGCGGCTGCCGCCTGGAATACACCTCAAGCGCTGCGGTGCGGGCGGCCGCAGAGTGGCCGGCGCACTGCCTTGAGGCCGAAGCGGGCCCACTGGAACTGATCGAGTTTTACCGTGCCCAAGGAGCCCGATTCCTGGCGGATGTCGGAGCCGCTCCCGGCGACCTTTGCCGAATAGCCTTGCACGAGGCGATCCGCGCACGATACAAGTTAATGATAGATACCTACCCGTTATTCCTCGTCGAACTCAACGCCGTGGAGACTTCCACGCATGCCCAGTGACGATCGTCCCGTCACCATTCCCGACTTTTCCACCTGGAAAAATCAGGGGCGGAAAATCACCGTCCTGACGGCTTACGATTTTCCAACTGCCAAATTGCTTGATTCCGCCGGCGTCGATTGCCTGCTCGTGGGCGACTCGGTCGGCACGACGGTCCAAGGCCGCGACACGACGCTCGGCGTGACCTACGAGCAGATGCTCTATCATAGCGAGCTGGTGGCCCGGGCGGCGCGGCGGGCGCTGGTGGTGGCCGACCTTCCGTTCCTTTCCTATCAGGTCTCGCGTCGCCAGGCGATTTCCCTGTCGGGCCGGATCCTCAAGGAGACGAGCTGCCAGGCCGTCAAGCTCGAGGGCGGGGTAAGGATGGCCGCGACCATCGAGGCCATCGTCAAAGCCGAGATTCCCGTAATGGCGCACATCGGACTGACGCCCCAGTCGATTCGCCGGCTGGGTGGATACAAAGTCCAACGTGCCGAGGACGCACTGCGAGCCGACGCCCAGGCGGTGGCGCAGGCCGGCGCCTTTGCCGTCGTGCTCGAGTGCGTGCCAGCCGAGCTGGCCGCAACGATCACCACCCTCTTGCCGATCCCGACCATCGGCATCGGCGCAGGGCCCGGCTGCGACGGCCAAGTGCTCGTCTTTCACGACATGCTGGGCTTGATCGACGGCTTTCGGCCCCGGTTCGCCCGCCGCTATGCCGAGCTGGGCGAGCAGATTCGCAAAGCCGCCGCCAGCTACGTGCAAGACGTGCGCGATGGCAGCTTTCCCAGCGAGGATGAAAGCTTCCGGTAAGGCCGAGTTCCGACAATCCCGTCTGGTGAAACAACGCTTCCATCTACCTCTCGAATCGACTCGCTGCGGCATCGAACAAGCGGGTGGCGAACATACCACACAAAAAGGTGACATCATGAGCACACTGACTTCAGAAGAACTGGTTCGCAAGTCATGCGCGCCGTGCGAGGGGGGCATTCCGCCGCTTTCTCCGGAAGAGGCTGGGGCACAGGTCGCCCAGATCGAAGGCTGGTCGCTGGTCGGCGATGGAAAGCGGATCCGCCGGACTTGGACGGCGAAGAATTTCATGGCGGGGATCACGTTCTTCAACGAGGTCGCCGCGCTCGCCGAGGAGGAGGGTCATCATCCCGACCTTCACTTAGAGGGCTATCGACAAGTCGCCGTCGAGCTCTGGACCCACGCCATCGGCGGACTGAGCGAGAACGATTTCATCCTGGCCGCCAAGATCAACGAGCTTCCAATCGAGGTGAAGCGCTAAGTTTCTAAGAAGAAAACTGTCATGCCTAGAAAAGAACTTGAAATCGCACCTCGGAGCTGTTAGCGTTCCAGTGAAGTTAGCCGGATATCATATAAATGGGCATGCTTGGCCGGTGACGTGGTCCGCTTCCCCTAGACTCGAGCACTTTAGCAAGGAGATCGCATGTTCCGCTTCACAGAACGCGCTGCCTTGGCAGGAGTGGTGTTGGGGCTCTTGCTCGGAACGTCCAGCCGTGTCGAAGCTGGCCTGATAATCTACCACGACTCGACCTCATTTCAGGCGGTGACCACCGGCCTGAGCAACATCAACTTCAACGGGGTGATCCCCGCCGGTCAGACTTTTCAGGGCTTCGGAATCCCACCCGGATACACCGACGCAGCCACGGGGACCAACTTTACTTTCGACAACCCCGGTACTGGCAATATCAATGTGACGGCGAGCAATTTTTACGCTCCGACCATCTTCTCGGCAGACTTCCTAAACGCCTCCGTGGGCGTCCCCTCAAGTGCGCATGAGATCATCACACTGCCGGGAAGTTACACCGCAGTTAGCTTGCTCTACAGCACGTTCAATCAACAATCATTTCTATTCAGTTTCAGTAACGGTCAGAGCCACAGCGAGAGTTCCACGCCTGCCTTCGGCACCGAGGCCTTCCTCGGGTTCACATCAACAGCGCCGTTCTCAAGTTTGAGCGTCAGCGTGCCTTCGGACAACGACGGGCTGATCCTGGTCGGTTTACAGTTTGGGACTGTGGTTCCGGAGCCATCGACGTTGATCATTGCGGGAGTGGCCCTCTTGCCCGCGGCCTGGTTTCTGCGGCGCTCACGCGGCCGTCGCACGAAATGACGATGCAGCGCACACAATGAAAATGACGCTTCCCAGGGGCAGTTTCATTCTCTTGAAGACGCTACACACAAGCTGTGCCCTCACCGGGCCTTCGGCTACTCTCTCCACATGCGAGGGTATGAATCAGCATCCTTCTACCCTCGGGAAGGTGCCGCGGAGCGGCGGATGCAGGGGAGTCTATCGCCTCAATGAAACCGCACTCGGGGGGGTCACAATCCTAAAAGCGTCGCCAGCCGGCGGAAAAAGCCCTGTCTCTGGATGGATCCAGGGCGATCGGCAAGATCGGTCGCCACGTTACCGGTCTCTGCTGGGCGATCCTTGACCTCGGTTCCCCGATCCTGGAACCGGATCAAACGGTCTTGCGACGGCGGTTCGGGCTTGCGGGCCAGAACCTGGGACTGCACCTGCTCGAGATGCGCCAGAAGGGTCTTAGAGGTCGTGCCCCGCGCGGCCAGCATTTGCGAGAGCGGTCGCGGGTGCTGGCTGCTTTGGTTCTTCTCGAGATAATCAAGAAGCAGGTTCTTGCCGACCTGGCGGTCTTCGAGCATCAGGTGCACCCAGGCCCAGGCTTCGCGGTAGTCGCGTACGGACATCTGGTGAATGTCCGTCAGCGACTCCAGCCGCGGCAGGTCGGGAACCCAGCCGTTCTTGAGGTCCCCCGGTATCTTGGAGATGTGCTCGTCCTGGATATCGACGATGTCGGTGCGGGTCTCGAAATATTCGGCCAGTCCCTCGTCGAGCCAGAGCGGAAGGTCTCCGTAGCAACCGCGCAGAAGTGAGTGGGCCGCCTCGTGCCGGAGGTCTTCCTCGAGCCGGTCGCTCAAGTAGGTGTAAACGACCCTGCGTTCTCCCTGGGCCAGGAAGAAAGCCCTTCGTGGGGGCAGCTCCGGATAGTAAAATTTAAGAAAATGTGCATAGGCGTTGCGATCGCTCAGAACGTAGATCTCGACCGGATCTTGGCCGGCAAGGGCGTGGTAGCCCACACGGCTGGACAGATCGGTTTCCAGGCTGTGGAGGCAGGTGACGGCGGGAGAATCTGCCGGCATGGGCGTATTTGAGTAAACCACGAATGGCCCTGTCCTGAGCTGGTATCGCGTGGGAATGAGCGTCTGACCGCGGTCCGCCAGGGTCGCGCAACCGGGGAACAGCAGGGTCAGGGAAAGCAAACGTACGACCAGGGAAAGCAAACGCACGGCCAGTGCCAGCCTGCCACGCCGGAGCGGTTGTGGTTTGACGAGCTCGGGCAGGAGGGCTGGCGTGATCACGCTCGGGCTCCCATCTGATCAAGGTTCAGGACAGGGGACGACCCCGGCGCCGGTTGCGTGCCTGCTTCGCCACGATGGCGCGCTGGATGGCTCTCCAGACGCTCTTCCAGTCCGAGAGCGGTGAAAGGCCCCAGGGAAGGTAGGCGCGGAGGAACCGTAAAGACTCGGTGCGCGTACGCCCCGGCATCCGCGACAGGCTGACGCTCAGTCGCGCCAGGTTCTTGATCCGCCGCCGCCAAGGCACGCGGCGCGACAGCCGCACCCCGACCAGATCGATCAGGCTGAGGAACCGGCCGGACTCCAGAGCGTCGAGATGGACCAGAATATTCGAGGCTTTGAGGTCTCGGTGCGAGAGCGAGCGCTCGTGCAAATCGCGGATCAAGCCGGCCAGCGCCAGGGTGAGCCGGCCGATAAGCTCTTTCCGCCGGGGCGGCTCGAGCGCCGGAATGACGTTGCGGGCAAACTCGGCCAGGGTCGTGACGTTTTCCTGCTTGAGCGTGACCAAGTACGTTTCATGGGGCAGGAACCACAAGAGCGGGCTATCGCGAAAGTCTCGCTTTCGTGCCAGAAAGGCGAGATTGCGGGGCGTGGCAATTCCCCGGCAGGTCAGGTCCGAGCCAGCCTGCCACGACCGCCAGGCACGCGACGGCCGTATCAGGTTGAGCCAGGGGTCGATCCACTTCTTGCGGTTGAATCGCTTGTAAATGACGCGCGTTGGGCAGCCGGCGACGCGCATGGTGGTCTCGGCCACAGTTGATGTCCTTGAATTCTTCAGTAGCGTCGTCTGGGGGCGTGAGAACGGACCATCCGGGTCGGCCAGAAGCGACGCGACCTCGGCGGCATCAAGATCACGGTCGGCGACCAACCAAGTGGATTGCCCTTTGTAGACCTGATAATACTTGTTGGTCGAGCGGCAACGCCGGCCCCACCGTTTCCAGAGCCGCTCGGCCCAGGCGCGGGTTGCTTCCTCGATACCCCGCGCAAACTGACGGGCGTCGGCCACCCGCTCCTGACGGCTCTCCAGGTAAGCTTTCAGGAAGCGATGACGGTCGGCACGGCTACAGCGAAGCCAGAAGTAATGATCGAGCTTGGCCAGATTTTCCCGGGCGCTGGCCCAGCTCAGATGCTTGCTGGTGCGGAGGGCATCCAGATCGATCATCGTTAGCTCGGGCTGCTCGTCTTCGCGTAACCGGACGAGAATGTTGCCCGGGTGGAAATCGATGTGCGTCATCCCCGCGTTGTGCAACCGTGCCGTCAGAACCGCCAGCGTGCTGGCCAACCGCCGTCGGATCCGCGATCGGGCCGGTTCAGGATAATCGTCAAGCCGCTGCTCAAGAAACTCGTCGAGCGGAATGGTTCCCGGAATTTCCCAGGTGATCAGGTAATTTTCGAACAGAATCCGCCGCCGGCGCTGCTCTCCCAGTGCGATGGGGTGGATGGTCGGGATGCCGATCGAATCGAGCACCGCGGACCGCTTCCCTTCGTTGCGACCCTTTCCCCGTCGAAACCACTGGCGGAACATGGCCCGGTAGTCAGGCACGAGATAGTGCTTGACGTAGATGGTTCCCTCGGGCAAATCCGCGCGATAAACGATTCGGTGCGGCCCGGACTTGACGGTCTCCAGCCGGCCTTCTTTACGCCATTGCTCGAGGCGCAGGCCGTTCTTGTCAAGCAACGTCTCCTGCCAAGGTCCGCGGATCCACCAGCCGACCTCGCCGGCCTGCGCCCATTGCCACTCCGGCGGCTGAAACATCCTCGGCGCTCGTGTGGCAGCCGGTTCCTGCTTGAGCGTGGATGTCATGAGCATGGTCGGAAAAGCTCGGTCGTGGCCGGAGGTGTGACCATTTTCGTGGTCGTGATCGATCTTCCGCGTACCTGCCGTCATCAGAAGCTAGCCTGCCCGGCGCGAGCCGAGATGTCCGGTTTTCATCCCTAAGAAGAGCGGGTCGGAAACCGCCATTGATTCCGTGCGTCGCGGCGGGGAGCTCGAAACGGGCACGAGTTTCCGGGTCCCGCTGATCGCGGCCACGAAGGCCTCGGACCACGTCTCCACCGAAAAAGCCGATTCGACGTGCTGCCGGGCCAGCCGACCCATCCTCTGGCGCAACTCAGGGTCGGACGCGAGGGTCCGAACCGCCTCGACCCACTGGTCGGCAGTCACGGGAAGAAAGCCGGTTCGACCCGGATCGATCATCTCGGCCTGCGTGCCGACCGGGTTGGCCACGACCGGAAGCCGTGCAGCCTGGTATTGCAAGACCTTCAGGCCACACTTACCCCGGCTCCAAAGGTCATCCGGCAAATAGCTTATGCCGATCTGTCCGGCCGCCAGGTCATGGGCTTCCCACTCCCGGGCCCAGGGCACCGGCACGATGGGAAGCGTCTCGAACTTCGGAAACCGGTCACAGATCAGGCGGAGCCGCAAACCGGGGATCTCCCGGCCCAGCCGATTCCAGAGCGGCTGCTCTTGCTCGAGCCCCTTCAGCGTGCTCGACGAACCGATCCAGACAAGGTCGACGTAGCTGGAAGCATGTCCGACAGCTCGATGCGGAGAGGCTTCAGGATACAGAGCCGGCTCGACACAGGTCGGGATCGTGCACACCCGCGAGGCCTGCGCTCCTGCACGCGTCGCACAGTCGGCGAGGAAGTCGTTACCGGCAATGACCGCGTCGGCAATCCGCACCACGGCGCCGAAGCGATTTTCTCGGCGTGGCGAGCGGGGACCTCGGCGATCGTAAGAATCGCGCAAGAGCACTGCGTCGTCGAAATCGAAGACGAGATAGCGGGCGTGCTTGCGCAGTATTCGCAACTCCCATTGGGGCAATAGCCTACGCTGCAGGATCACGGCGTCGTGATGACGGGCGCCAGCGAGCTGCGGCAGCCGGGAAAATGGATTCCGCTGGAGCGGCTCATAAGAAAGCGACCACCCCGCCCTGGCGAGTGCCGGCTCAAAGGCCCGGATTCGATATCGGCAGCAGACGTGGTCTGGCGAATCAACTAGGGCGAGAACTCTCATACCGTCCTCCGTGACGGTTGGGCGGCCAGAAGGCGCGTTGCGCAGCGGCTTTATTCCTCAACGCCGGCGTGATCATAGTTACGACGCTGGAAAAAACCAAGGGGAATGAAGGACAATTCGGAGCGAACGCTCTTTGGGAAAACGCCTTTCGGTTCAAACAAGCCTTTGGGCCATACCTTGATCATGGAAGTCGGGAATCACTCGAGGCGTCATGTCGAGCATGGGCTGCTCGATTCATGGCCCTTTCGCGACTGCGTCGCCAGGTCGGCGTGGGGGTCGTGCTGGGCCCAGTCCGCGACCAGCTAAGTACCGCTTCCAGCAAATAGGGATTGGAATTCTCTGGATTCGGGTTTTCGGTCATGATACCGGCCTCGTTTAACACCTGGTTCCAAGAGCATGGAGGCTCCGATGCGAGGCCGAAGGACTTCGTTGCGCGTGGTGCTGACCCCGGAGGAACAGAACGAACTGGAACGGCGGCTTCGTTGCACGACGACTCCTTCG
>JBKQMU010000234.1:0-5054 GCA_052146555.1 Isosphaeraceae bacterium | reverse complement strand
GTCTGGCTCCGGTTCCCCCGGCCGGTGATTGGCCCCGTAATCCTGGGGGCAGGGCGGTATCAAGGCTATGGTTTCTGCAAGCCTTTGTGGGGACCCGACCATGATTGACTTATCACCTGATCGGTTCTCGGACTTCTTCCACGAACTACACGGCCTCCCCCCGTACTCCTGGCAAACTCGTCTCGCGGCGCGTGCGGTCGATGGTGAGTGGCCAGGAGCGATCGACCTGCCTACCGGCAGTGGGAAGACGGCCTGCATCGACGCCGCGGTGTTCGCCCTGGCGTGTCAGGCCGGCCGGCAAGTCGCGGAACGAACGGCGCCCCGACGTGTCTTCTTTTGCGTGAACCGCCGGGTGATCGTCGACGAAGCGTATCAGCGGGCGCAACGCATCGCGGAGCGGCTGTGGAAAGCGGAGCGGGACCATGTCCTCGGCAGTCCAGTCCTCTACAAGGTCGCCGCCGCGCTGCGTCAGATCGCGGGGACGACGAAGGACAACGGCTCCCCGCCCCTCGACGTCCTCGAGCTTCGCGGCGGGATCTATCGCGACAACCGCTGGGCTCGCTCCGCCGCGCAGCCCACCGTCGTCTGCACGACGATCGACCAACTCGGCTCCCGGTTGCTCTTCCGCGGTTACGGTGTCTCGCCCAACGCCGCCCCCATCCAGGCCGCACTCATCGCCTACGACAGCCTCGTTCTCCTCGACGAGGCCCACATCAGCGAGCCGTTCCGACAGTCGCTCGAACGCGTTCGAGGCTACCTCGATCCGGAGAAATGGGCCGAAGAGCCAATCGGAGTGCGGCCCATGATCTTCGTACCGATGACCGCCACCCCCTCGAACGACCTCGACCCGAACGACGTCATCCGGCTCGACGACAGGGACAGGAAGAACGAATCGCTGGACCGGCGCCTCACGGCCTCGAAGCGGGCGTCCATGCATCCGGCCGCGGACGTGTCGAAGGCGATCGTTGAGCATGCCGGAAAACACACACAGGACGGGGCCGCGGCGATTGGCATCATCGTCAACCGCGTGGCGACGGCTAAAGACATCTATCATCGCTTGCGTGAGAAGCATCCGGATGCCGTTGTCGAGCTCGTGATCGGCGCCATGCGTCCGATTGACCGCGACACCCAGGCCAAGCGTCTCGCCGCGCTTGTCGGTCCCGCGCGTCCTGAAAAGAGCGAGAAAACCAGCTTCGTCGTCGCGACACAGTGTCTCGAAGTGGGGGCTGACTACGACTTCGACGTTCTCTTGACCCAGTGTGCATCGATGGATGCTTTGCGACAGCGTTTCGGCCGCCTGAATCGCGGAGGGCGCAAGATCGCGGCCCGTGCAGTCATCGTGGTCAACGACAAGGACGTCAAGGCAGAGGACGCTCTGGTTAACGAAAAGCCGCTTGACCCGATTTACGGCAACGCTCTGGCTCGTACCTGGAACTGGCTTTGGGACCATGCGGAAGTCGTGACTGTCCCGGGGGCCCCGGAAGCCGGCGACACGACGGACAAGCCCGCCAGGAGCAGGGCCAAAGTCGCAGCCGAAACGCACACAGTCGATTTCGGCATCGACGCGTTCAGCGCATTGCTGGACCAACACACCGAAGATGGGCGCATTCCCGTCGTGCTGCTCGCTCCCTCTGCGTCCCTGACGGCACCGGTGATGCTCCCGGCCTACGTCGACTTCTGGTGTCAGACTTCACCGGTTCCCGTTCCCGATCCGGAAGTCTCACTGTTTATCCACGGAGTTCAGCGCGTCGAGCCCGATATTCAGGTGTGCTGGCGCGATGACCTGCTTGAGGACGGCTCCATGAATTTTGACCACTGGTGCGACGTTGTAGCGCTGCTCCCTCCCACGTCTGCGGAGTGCATGAGCGTACCGATCTCGCGAGTAAGCCGCTGGCTCGTCCAGGAGGAGGAGCAATTGCCCGATCTGGGCGACCTGCTAGGGGTCGTCGGGCAAGCCGGGGACGACTCAAGTGGCCTCGACCATGGTCGAATGGAACGCACGATGAAGACACGAGGGGTCCTCTGGCGCGGGGCCGCGGACAGCAAGCTCATCGAGTCACCGGACGAACTCCGGCCAGGTGATACGCTCGTCCTGCCAGTCACCGACAACGGGTGGGAGGAACTGGGTCACGTTCCGCGGCCAGAGTCGCTCAACAGGGGTCCAGACGGGGACCCCAAGCCCGGCGTGTCCAGCCTGCCTGAGGTGGCGCACGATATCGACGTCGCCGAAGCCGCGTTCCAGTCCGCGCGGGGCAAAGGCGTGCTGAGATTGCACCCCAGTCGGCTCGCCGTCCTTCCCGAAAGCGCAGGGATCAGGGCCCTCATCACACGCACCGCTGACTTCGATCCTCCGCCATCGCTCGACGAACTGCAGTACTTGATGAACGAGGCGGCCAAGGAACTCTCAGACGATGACAGTGCCTTCCGAAAGCATCTCGACGATTTCAACCGGAAACGCTTCCTACGCGAGCCTTACCCCGACCGGCGCGGCATCGTGCTCACCACGCGAAAGCGGATTAAGGGGAGCGCGTTCTCGTTTCTGCCGACCCTCGACGATGGTGACGACGAGACGTCGCGCATCGGACACGTCTTGCTTGCTGACCATACGGATCACGTGGTAAAAAAACTCGCCCGCACCTTGAAGTCCATCCGCACCAGCGTCGCTGACGAGGCCTTCCGAATTACAGCAACACTGCACGACTGGGGCAAGGTCGATGAGCGCTTTCAGGCGATGCTCAGTCGCACAGACCGCACTGGCGCCCTGCTCTATGCAGGAGGCTTCCCGCAGCTTCTGGCCAAGTCCGATCGAATGGCGAGGACCCCGAGCGCACGCCAGGCCGCACGCGAGCAAGCGGGCCTTCCCCCCGGCTTCCGCCACGAAATGCTCTCTGTCCAACTGGCGGAGCTCTCGGGCATTCCGCCGAGCCACGGCCTCGAGCGCGAACTGATCCTGCACCTGATCGCGGCCCACCACGGTTACGCGCGGCCGCTCGCCCCGGTCGTCCTCGATGACGATCCGCCCGACGTAGAGTACGGGGGCGTCGAGCTCTCTTCCGCTGATCGTATGGACCGCCCGCCTCACCGCCTTGATTCCGGCATCGCAGAACGATTCTGGGCGCTCACTCGCCGCTATGGTTGGTGGGGCCTTGCCTACCTTGAAACGCTCCTCCGCCTCGCCGACCAGCAGGCGAGCGCGGACGAGGACTCCGAAAAATACGACAACGAAGTGACTCCCGAACCCGCCGAGGCCAACACATGAGCATCGCCAGGTCGAAGCCGATTACGTCCACCGAGGTCCGTGATGGTCTGCTCCTGCGCGGCCTCGACGGTGCCAATCCGTTGGGGTTCCTCGCGGCGCTGGGCACACTTCAAACCATCAGCATCGTCAATCCGCTCCTTCCAATTATGATGTCTTGGAGCGACGACTCGTTCGGGTGCAGGCCTTCGATTCACGGCTTCGTAGGCGACTTGACGTCCCTCTCCGACCAGATTGCGTGTCACCTCAATTGTCCGTTTCATACGGATGAGAGCGCCGACAACGAACGAATGTCCACGCTTAAACATTTCGAAGCAGCCCGTAGAAGGGTCCGAGAGGCCGAAGACAAACTCAAGAAATCGGGGCTAAAGGGTGATGATCGCAAAGCAGAGGAGAAGCGGGTTCTTGAGCCACTGCGCGAGGAGATGGCGGACTTTCGAAACAAATGGCTGGGGGCCCTCGAGAAATGCGTACCGTCTCTGGAACTCTCCTTGGGCAAGCACCTCAACGCAACGTGCGGCGAACTGCGAGACGCCAGCTTGCAAGCCTTGAGCGAGGCGAGTGTCATGAAGCGGGAGATCGTCGACCTTCTCGCTTCTTTCGGATCGGATGCCTGCCGCGCGAGGAAAGGCGAGGGCATGCAATCTACCGCTTTCTGCTTCATCACGGGATCAGGACACCAATATTTCCTCGACACCGTTCTCCAACTGACCGCCAAACTGGACGCAAAGCGATTCGAACTCGCTCTTTCCCAAAATGCTGAGGCGCGGGACGAGAGGTTATCCATGCGGTGGGACCCCCTGGAGGACCGACGGTATGCCCTTATGTGGAGCGATCCCACGTCGTCAGACAACGTCGCGAAGACGAACTGGGCACTGAATCTGCTGGCCTATCGGGGGCTTGTCGTCATACCCTCCGTTCCGACAGCCAAGGGGTTGAGGACAACGGGGTGGACACCTCAACGTGAGCCAAGTTGGACCTGGCCGATTTGGCGAGGCTGCGCTTCAGTCTCTATGGTTCGTTCCCTCTTGGCCCACCCTGTCCTCGTGGCCGAGCCGCTTGACCTGAAGCAGCTCAACGGCCTCGGGATTCGGGCTGTGTATCGATCGACTCGGATCCAGGTCGGCAACCCGCCATTGCACAAGCTCAACTTCACCCCCGCTCACCGCATCGGGTGATCGGAGGGAATCCGGCGCTCCCCCGGCCGCTTGAACCACCCGCGCTATCTGCAGGGGACACACACAACGGCAGCCGGTTGCAGCATGTCCACAGAGTCACGCGGTATTTCGGCCTGAGGCTCTTCCTTCCCGCAGGCTTCGTGGAGTAAGCTATCGCGGCGCGGGGATCGCCCCGTTCGCCACGTTCCGTGTACCGCGCCAGCCCGGCCGGCTGGTGCGGCTTCTGCTGTCCCTTGACCCGCGAGCGGTGAGGTGCTGAAATGTTGAATAGACCGCATCCTGGCCGTAGCTCCTTGGCAATCAGGATGTTAGCTCGAAAAAACCCTGCATGCGCCTCTCGCTGCGCCCAAACCCAGTTCCCCTCGGCCTTTGCGACTTCAACACCCGATCTCGTGATCGGTTTGACACCCCCGCGGTTCGACCCTCTCGCAAACCCGGTCCTAAGTCTTCTGCTCCAAACGGTCCGGGAGGCGGGCCCTCTTCCACGGCTTCATCGCCGTGGCCCCATTGAAGCGAATCTGGTAAGCGGCGGCAACGTCTACTCACTGGCGCTCTTCCACGGCTTCATCGCCGTGGCCCCATTGAAGCTGAGTGTGGGAAAAAGGATGAGGCGTAACGGT
>JBKQMU010000233.1:0-47341 GCA_052146555.1 Isosphaeraceae bacterium | reverse complement strand
CGGAATGTTTCCGAGCTGTGTGCCGATCTGGGCACTCAGAGCCAGCCGGCCGTCAGTCATCACCTGGCACTCTTGCGGCACGGCCGCCTGATCGAGCCGCGGCGATCGGGCAAGCACAATTTTTACGCCTTGACTGAGGCAGGGCGCGAGCTTGCACACGTTGTTGATAGCGTTGTGAGCTGACCTCGCTGGTACGAACGCGCCCTTCGATCGGACAGTAAGCCTGCGCAAAGAAAAGTTCCTTTCCTCGCGTTCGCGTCGCGCCTGTGACTTTTACGATTCTCCCTTTGCCCCGTCAACTGCCAAGGCATTTTCGCAGATAGTCCAGGCCCGCCGCGGCATCGATCAGCCGGCCGGCCTGGTCTCTCACCCTGCGCTCGATGACCAGCGACCCTGGTAGTCGTCGTCTTTCGGGGCGTCGATGAACGCCGGGATATTCACTTCGCCATTGCCCAAGGGATTCGCCGGACCACCCAAGGCGACTACGATAGCGCGGCCATCTCTCGCCTCGGATTCAGCAGCCAAGATGATCGGCGCAGGCAGCTCTCCTCTCGCGCCACACATCGTCATGGTTCACCAGGATTTTGCGACGCTTCCTCGGGCCTCCAGGGCTGGCCGAAGTGCTCGCCGTAGCAGAGCTCGTCCAGGTTCAGCCTCGGACCCGGCGGCTTGATTTCCGGCGCCGGGTAACCCAGAGCGACAAGAGCGCCGAGCGTGTGGTCATCGGGGATGCCAAACACGTCCCGGACGGCCCGAGGATCGAATGCGTCGATGAGAATTGAAGCAATTCCGACTTCCTTGGCTGCCTGCACCAGGAAGGTGGACGCGACCATCCCCCAGCGCATCGCCCAGAGTGCGGGTCGAGTTCGATGCTTCATCGCCGCGGACGCCCGGCCGCGGATCTCGGCGGCTTTTTCGGGGGTCAGCCGACCTTCCTGTTCTTCAAGCTCGAGCATGACGCTCAGGTGGCTGCGGTGCGGGTGGTGATAACTGAGCACGATCACGACCACGGCGGCTTCGGTGAGATCAGGCAGATTGAAGGCACAGCCGCGCAGCCTCTCGCGATTGCGCTTCTCGCGGACGACCAGGAACCGCCAGGGCTGGAGGTCAAAAGGCGAGGGAGCCTGCGAAGCCTGCTCGAGGAGGTGCCGCAGGACGGAATCCGGCAGGTCGCGTGCGGCGTCGAACCGACTGGAACGGACAATCGGACCGGGCGATGAGGCGCCCACCGCAGCGCTGGCCGATTCGAAGGCAGTATCGTCGTAAGGGTTCATGGTGAAGATGCCTCTGCCCCGGCAGTTGGCCGGCAACCGTCGGTGGCCTCTGGCCCGGCCCCGGCCGCTCTCTTAGACTCGGCTACACTTCGGGCGGTACTGTGCGCTCGGACCCTCACCAGGCCGTCTCCTGTACCAGGCACGCGAAACAAGCCGCCATCAACCCGAGAGGAACGACCGACCATGCATCGACACCCTCGAACCGGCGGTTCATTACCTGCGATCTGGCTTGCGGTGCTGTCCTCAAACCTGGCCTGCGGAGCCGAGGGAGAGTGGATCTCGCTCTTCGACGGTAAGACTTTAAGCGGTTGGACCAAGTCTGGCAGCGATGATAGCAAATGGGAGGTCTTGGGCGGCTCACTTGTCGGCACGGGGAATGCCTCCATGCTGTACAGCCCGAAGACGTACAAGAATTTTCGGTTCCGCACGGAGCTGAAGATTAACGATCGTGGCAATTCCGGGGTTTACTTCCGTTGCCCAGTGCCCGACGGCGACTTCGGCAAGGGCTACGAGGCCCAGGTCAACAGTACCCACGCCGACCCGATTCGCACCGGTTCATTGTACACGTTCGTGCATATCTACGAGCAGCTCGTGCCGCCGGATTCGTGGTTCACCTATGAGATCGAGGTCATCACGCGCGAGTACCGCGGAGCCGAGATCCCCCACATCACGATCACGCTCAACGGCAAGCTGCTCTACCAATTACTCGATCATGGCAATGCCTGGAAGGAGGGCCACTTCGCCTTCCAGCAACACGATCCGGGCAGCCGAATCGAGATCCGCAAGGTCGAGGTCTTGGAGTTACCTTGATAAAGCACGGTGTACTCACTATTCTTCCGGTTCAACCGTACCCCGTCCCGGGCGACGGTTGGCAGGGCCCGCCGCAACGCCCGCGGACCCGCCCCTCCGGGGGCCCGGCCCACAGCCAGACGAGTCCGACGCATGCTCCTCGAGTTTGCACATCCTGACCCGTACGAGAGACAACGATGGCCAATCTGTGGGTTCGTAAGTCCATTGCAGGGCTCAAGTCCGAGGCAGCCGAGAGCCATGAACACAGCCTCAAGCGAACGCTGACCGCGACAAACCTGGTCATGCTGGGCATCGGCGCAGTGATCGGCGCAGGCTTTTTTGTGCTCACTGGCCATGCTGCAGCCGAGAACGCGGGGCCGGCCATCTCGCTCTCGTTCGTGCTCGGCGGTATCGTCTGCGCCTTTGCCGGGCTCTGTTATGCCGAGATGGCCTCAACCGTGCCGATCGCCGGCTCTGCTTATACGTATTCCTATGCCACGATGGGCGAGTTCATCGCTTGGCTGATCGGCTGGGACCTTATTCTCGAGTACATGGTGGGCGCGACGACCGTCGCGATTGGCTGGTCGGGATACGTGACGAGTCTGCTGCACGACTACGGAATCAACATTCCAGCGCAGTTTACCCAGTCGCCCGGCACGCGACTGATCGAGATACCCAACGCCGTCGCCGAGCAGCTCCATATGCGGCACGGCTGGTCGATTCTCAGCGGGGTCAAAGAGCTGCTGATCAAGAACCAGATCGACTTTTCCGCCTTTCCGCAGGTCACCGCGGTGCTGAACGTGCCGGCGATGCTGATCGTGGCCCTGGTTACGGCCCTCCTGGTGGTGGGCATCCAAGAGTCGGCCGGAGTGAACAACGTGATCGTGGCGATCAAGGTGGCCATCGTGATTCTTTTCATCCTGATCGGGCTGCCCCTCTTGAGCACGGATAACTGGGGCGGCAAGTTCATTCCCGACAGCGAGGGCTGGTTCAAGTACGGCTGGAGCGGGATCTTCCGCGGCGCAGGACTTGTCTTCTTCGCCTACATCGGCTTTGATGCCGTTTCGACAGCGGCTCAGGAGGCCAAGAATCCTCAGCGCGACATGCCCATCGGCATCATCGGCTCGCTGGTGATTTGCACCATCCTTTACTGCCTGGCCGGGTTCGTGATGACCGGCGTGGTGAATTACAAGCAGCTCAACGTGCCCGACCCGGTGGCCGTCGCCATCGATGCCATGAACAAGAAATGGCTTTCCGGACCCGTCAAGCTGGGCGCGATCGCCGGGCTCAGCTCCGTGATTCTGGTGATGCTCCTTTCCCAGCCGCGAATTTTCTACTCGATGGCCCGCGACGGACTCTTGCCCAAGGCCGTCGCGAAGGTGCATCCCCGATTTCGCACCCCCTGGATCACCACCATCATCACGGGCGTGATTGTCATGATCGCCGCCGCGACCATCCCGATCAGCATCGCCGGCGAGCTGACATCGATCGGAACCCTTTTCGCCTTCGCCGTGGTCTCGGCCGGCGTCCTCTACCTGCGGATCACGCAACCTGAGGTCGAACGCCCGTTCAGGGCCCCCGCCATCTGGTTCACGGGGCCCATGGGTGTGATCTCGTCGCTGGTCTTGATGCTCACCCTCCCTCTTGGCACCTGGATTCGGCTGGCCGTCTGGATGGCAATTGGTTTGCTCATCTATTTATTTTACGGCATGCAGCACAGCATTCTGGGCAACAAGTACCCCGCAGGCGGTACGCCCCAGCCCATTGGCGCTGCGTCGGAACTGTAAGAGCAAAGCCGGACAAGGCAGTATCGGGACAGGCGTTACCAAATTCGTTCGGCCCCGGGGGCATCATAGACTCGCACCGGGGCAACGCCCCGTGAAAGGTCGCGGCTACCCACGCTACAAGCAACTGCGAGTTCGTGGAAGCCGTGAGAGAACTTCTCTCGAAGAGCGAATCTACTCTTGAGCGCCCGTTCGCTCAAGTACCGGCGCCGACCATCGGTTCGGACGCGACTCCATTCTTGTGGCCACTGCCATCTGGTTTGTCGTGTGCCACGCTCACGTCCGTGGGAGCGTGCCGAGAAGAGCGATGTCTCAGCGTTCTCAGGCAGATAACAGACGAGGCTGTCCCGGCTCTTGCCTCCCTCAGAACAACAGTACGACATCGAAGCCAAGCGTGAGTTGGCTGCTTCGCGTGCCGTCGTTAAAAGGATGCGTATACTGGGACCAGTCGTAACGAGCCTCGGGACGAATCCAGAGCCATGGCTCGGGCCGGAAGTTCAGCCCGAGGGTCATTTCGTGGAAGACGTCGGCCACACCGGTCGCCAGCCCGTATGGATCCCAGAAGATCTCGCTCCGCCAGACCCCGGTCAGCTTCTCGGTGAACTGATATAAGAACCAGTTGCCAAACGAGTGGTACGCGGCCGAATGAGCCACGAGCGGATCGCGGCCGAAGCCAAGAATTTGCGGGTCGAAGACGTGGTCGGTCTCCAGTGCCTGGGTTAGCTTGTCGGTCCACTTGTAGGTCAAGACGCCAGAGATGTAGCCCCGGGCACTTTTGTTGTAGTAGGGGTTGACACGACCAGCCATGAAAGGCGGGGCAGGCACGCCCACAGGTACATAGGTTGCATTGGCCGGTGGAAAGCGCGGAAGCTGATCGTACGCATCAGCGCCTCCGATCACGATGTTCATTTTCTGATCGCGCGAAGTCCATGTCAGCCCTCCCATGTATCCCCACTTGTACGGCTTGTTTGGCCAGCGGTCGTAACCGTCGATCATTCCGCTGTGAAAATTCACCCGGTCGCTCAGGTGCAGGCTCGCGATCGCGCCGAAGAATGTGAACGGGGTAAAGTTCAGCATGTAGGGGACCGACAAAAGCGGGCGGGCGATCGCCTGGGGACTTTCAAAGCCCATGAGCGAGTAGAATCGGCCAGCGCGAATGTCCAGGCCGCGGGGCGTGAGGATCGGCAAGTGCACCTCGCCGTAAATCTGGGGCAAATCCAGCCCGGCGAAATGGTTGATGGGAAAGGCGTTATCGAACAGTCCGTAATCCTTGGTGAACAACCAGTCGTTGCCAAAGAGCATGTCGAAGCGGAAACCGAAGTTCACATAATCAACCGATTCCAGGGGATTCTCAAGCGCGAGATAGTACTGGTTTCCCATCCATCGGTTCGCCAGGTGGTTAGGAAAAACGCCAAAGTTCTGACCATTTTGAGGCGTGCCGTTGGCGTTGCCGGTGAAGCTGTTTTCAATCCACCCGAAGACTCTGACCGGCGAATCTTGAAGACCGAGTGCGCGATTGAGTAGTAGTGGCGTGGGAGCGGCAGGCGCGGCTGGCGGTGGCTGGAGCACGGCGCTCTCAGCGCTTTTTCCCGCCGGTGTGGATTCGGCGGGGGCTGAAGGCTCCTGCTCTGGAAAGTCCGGCGCTCCGGGCGTGCCGGGCAGGACGATCGCGGGAGGCGTCTCGTTGCCGTCATTCTCACGGCGGCCGGCCGGCTCCTCAGTGGCCATCTGGGTGCGTCGCAAGCTTCGATCCAGCAGGCGCCGCAATCGCGAATTTCGGGGTGCCCGGCGAACCTTGGGTCGGCGAACCTCGACGCTTTCTCTTCCGCGATCCGAGGGCGCATCCATCGGCTGACTTTCGAAGGATGGTCCGCGCTCTCGCGACTCCTTAACGGTTCCCGCCGGTCCGGGCGCGGTATCATCGGCCCGGATCACCCCGTAAGCGGCCCATGCCACCAGGGCTATCGTGAGCCGTAGGCGAACGCGGGCTTCAGTTCGAACCACCATGGAGCGGCACCATTCCTTGATCACGATAGCATTGGTCCCGATCATCGAGCAAAGGCCGCCTTGGCGGATTTCTGCACGTTCGACCCAGCCTGGCGCGGAGGTGAAGCGATGGGCAAGGAAGCCGTTCGAATCATGGTCGCGGGCGACGTCTTGGCGGCCGTCGAGTGGGACTCTAAGGGAGGACTGGCGCTTAAGTTCAGTGTGAACCCGAACGATTTCTTCGAGACGCCCTGGAACGGATCACGCGTGCGGACCCAGTCGGCCGGCAGGGCGGTGTCGGGCGAGAAGTCAGCGGCTGCGTGAGCATTGCAGATACCCCCGGCTGCGGTGTCGAGCACGAAATCCGCCGTTAGGATATAGCGGCCAAGGGGCATCGGCGAGCCCTGGACCGGAGGCAAGTGCTGGTTGCAGAGCCGTCCCTCAGTTCCCGACACGCAAAGCGGAGGATGGTCCAGTACTAGGGGTTGAGCGGTTCCCGAAAGCGGAGAAACCGATGCGCTGGCCAGGCGCACCCAGGCGCCAGCCTTCCGGAAGCTTCGCACGTAGCCGGTCAAGGTGCTATCGAGCGTCAGCGCGGTGAGGTTAGTCCCAGCATCGGAACAACTGATCTCAAACTCCTGTTCCAGATGAAACGTTTGTCTGGCCGTGGAGGTGCAGCACAGATAACTCTCTGCCGCGGGCGTGCCGGTCATGGAAACTGACAGCGTGCTCGGGGAGGGGGTCTGTACGTCAATGATGCCGCCGTCAGTTCGTGCCAGATGATGCGTGCACGGGGTGACACAGGCGTTTCGGCCACCAAGCGAGATCGTGTATTTTGGTGCCGGAATAGGCTCAGCGCGAGGAGTTTGCCCGGGTGATTCGCGGGTGGCCAGGCACAGCCCGGTCATCCCCAGCATCGTCAAGAGGATCGGCCTGATCATCGTTCCCTTCCTGGGTCCGAAGTCGTCGGCATCAACGACCAGAATCGGGTCGAGACTGATTTCCCAGCCGTTCGTGGCGTGCAGGTTGGCCGACGAAATCGCCACGCTATTATGTCGGGCCCTGCGCCGGCAAACTTGACGAATCCGGCTCATCCCCGATTGTTGAACCCAGTGATACGAAAGGATCGACCAATCGACAGACGTCGGCCGGAGGCCTCCTCGTCCCGGCGGCTCTTCTCGCAGCGCAACGAAAATCAGGCGACGGCCTTCATCCGTGAAGGCTGCCGCCTGACCTGCGAGTTCTTGGAAGCCGTGAGAGACTTTTCTCGAAGAGCGAATCTACTTTTGAGCGCCCGTTCGCTCAAGCACTGGCGCCGACCATCGGTTCGGACGCGGCGCCATTCTTTTGGCCACTGCCATGACTATTGCCGTTGGCGTACAGCGAGGTAACGGCCAGCGCCGTCTCGCCGTGCTGGCTCAGGTCGAGTCCTTCGCGCTCCTGGCCCTCATCGACCCGGAGCGGGATGATCATGTCGGTGACCTTGTAGAGGATGAGCGAGCCAAAGAACGCGAATACCGTGACGATCACGAGCGCCAGCAGGTGATAGAGGAACGTCTCCGTCTTGCCGTAGACGAGTCCCACGTCCTTGGCGAAGATGCCCGTGCAGATCATGCCCACCATGCCGCCGACGCCGTGGCAGGGGAAGACGTCGAGCGTATCGTCAAGCGTCGACTTGTTCTTGTAGTGAACGGCGATGTTGCTGATGACGCTGGCGACAAGGCCGATCACGACGCTGTCGCGGACAGTGACAAACCCGGCCGCCGGCGTGATGGCCACGAGCCCGACCACGGCGCCGATGCACGCCCCCATTGCCGACGGCTTCCGGCCGCGAAGCCAGTCAAAGAACATCCAACCCAGCATGGCGCAGGCCGAGGCCGTGTTGGTGGTAGCGAAGGCCAAAGCCGCAGTGCCGCTGGCTGCAGTCGCCGAGCCGGCATTGAAGCCAAACCAGCCGAACCAGAGCATGGCCGTGCCCAGAAGCACGTAGGGGACGTTGGCTGGCTCAATTGCTTCGTGGGCCATGTGGCTCCTACGCCGGCCCAGGAAAATCGCGCCGGCCAGGGCCGCCAGCCCCGCCGACATGTGCACGACGGTGCCACCGGCAAAGTCCTTCACCCCCCACTTGAAAAAGATGCCCTGGGGATGCCACGTCCAGTGCGCCAGCGGACAGTAAATCAGCAGGCTGAAAAGGACTATGAACAAGAGATAGGCTGAGAACCTGATACGGCCGGCAAACGAGCCGGTGATCAGCGCCGGAGTGATGATCGCGAACTTGAGCTGGAACATCGAGAAGACCAGAAGCGGAATGGTCAGCTTCAGCGCTCCCTCGCCTACGCCCAGCGTCACCGGTGCCTCACTAACGTTGTCGAACATGAAGAACGAAAGTGGATTGCCCACCAACCCGCCGATGTCAGCGCCGAAGGAGAGCCCGAATCCGACAAACACCCAGAGCAGGCTGATCACGCCCAGGGCAATCACGCTTTGAAGCATGGTTGAAACGACGTTCTTGAAGCTGACCATTCCTCCGTAGAAGAACGACAGGCCGGGGGTCATGAGGAGCACGAGCCCGGAGGCCGTCAGCATCCATGCGACGTCACCCGAGTTCAGGGCGTCGCCCGGCGGCAGAGGATGGGGGCTGGTCCTTGCAAATAGGGCCAGAAGCGCGAGACCGACAAGCAAAAGGAACGGTGTGATTGCTCGTTTCATAAGCACGTCCTTCCAACAAACAGGCAGCAGGAGTGGACTAACCCCCCGCCCCACGCGGCCGCGGGATGGCCCCACGCATTAAGCACCTTGGATCACAAGCTGTGTGACCGGAAGCACTTAAGTCTTGACCCCAGGCTCGAGATCAAGGTCTCGGCGGCGGGGAATGCACGACGGCATCTCTTTCGGCAAGAACTATGCCGCACCGCTTCGGTGTTGAATCGATAAGATAGATCGTCTTTCCGCACCTTGCGATGTAGGCAAGGGAAACCGCCATTTCGGAGCCTGATTGTGAAGAACCGATTTCTCGACCGGCTCAGGTCCAAGGGGAAGAGTCCCCTCGTGCTGGCGCATCGAGGCGCTTCGTCGCTGGCACCTGAGAACACGCTTGAGGCGGCGAAGCTGGCGTGGGTTCAAGGCGCCGATGCCTGGGAGCTCGACGTTCAGCTCAGCCGCGACGGTGTCGCGGTCGTCCTTCACGATGCGGAGCTCGTCCGGACCACGGACGTCGCCATGCGCTCTCCGCACGATCGTCGCGGCCACGACGGCTTTCGCGTGTGCGACTTCGGTCATGCCGAGATCCGCACGCTCGACGCTGGCTCCTGGTTCCTCGATGACCCGACTGCACACCGCTCCGCGGCCGACTTCGGCACCCTCGAGCAGATCAGTCCGACGCAACGGTCCGTGTATCGATCGGGGCGAGTCCGCATTCCGACGCTCGAAGAAGCGTTGAGTTTCACCGCCGATCTCGACTGGCTGGTAAACGTCGAGATCAAGTCGTTTCCCGACGGCCCTCCCGGGCTCGTGGAAACGGTGCTGAATGTGATCAAGCGCACCGGCACGGCCACCCGCGTTTTGCTCTCGAGCTTCGATCATTGCGACGTCGCGCGAGTTGCCCACCTGGCTGCGCCGGAGCTCGACCCGGCCACCCTGGCCCGCGGAATCCTGGTGGACCAACCCCTGTACAAGGTCGGCGAGTACCTCACGCGGATCGTTCAGGCGGATTGCCTGTGCACGTCGGCCCAAGTTCTCGGTTCGCAGTCAGTGCGCTACAGGCAAGAGCGCACAGCCAGCGTTCTGAGGACTGAGGAGATTTCCGACCTGACCTCGCGTGGAATTCCGGTTCTGGTTTACACGGTCAATGACACTGGTCACGGCGGGCTTGCCGAGCATCTCGCGGAACTCGGAGTCGCTGCGCTTTTCACTGACGATCCTGCGGGCATCAAGGCGCGGCTGGGCTGAAAGCTTCCGATCGATCGTCAAGCAGAACGCTTCACGGAGCCTTGGCCGCCTCGGTGCGGAGCCGGGCAAGCGAGTCTTCGGTCTGTCGCGCGAGGGTCCTGACCGGCTCGAGCTGGGCCCAGCCGACCTGGCTTGTCCGCTGGACAAACCGCCGCCAGCTTGACTCGATGTCCGCGATCGCCTGGTTCCGCTCTTGGCGGGACGCATCGCCAAGCGAGCCTTGCCGCGCCAGGTACAGCCGAGTCTGCAGCCGGCGGGCGTCGGCCACGACCGCATCCCGCGGAGCCTCTGCAAGTGCCGCGACGTCTTGTGAGCCCAGCACGGTATCGACCTGGCGTGCGGCCTTGTCGATGGCCTCGATCGTCGCCGGATCGATGGGCCGGGAATTAGCTACGGCCGGTCGGGGTACGATCTCACGGGGAAGCTGAAATCCGGCATAAGTGGATTCAATGCGCGAAAGGATTGGTCTCCAGTGGTTCGTCGCCAGAAGAGGGAGCCCAGCGGCCTGAAATTCCCGGTCCACGCGTTGAGCCTGGGTGCGGACCGGCTGGAATGATGCGACGATCTCACGCGCTTCAGCCGGTCCGCCGGCGATCTGGCCGAAGCCCTGAATCAGTCGCGCGAGCCGATCGACCTCGCGCGAGAGGGCGGGCGTGGTGCGTCCTCGGCTCGCCTGGCTGGCCAGGTCATTTTCGAGGGCGCCGATGGCGCGCTGGAGGGCGACGATCTGGCGCGCGAAGGCGGCTGCGTCGAGCGCTGCGAAGTTGGCGGCCTGGTTGGCCGGCGGAATGGGCTGCTGTAAGAGCGGGCCGATCACGGCCATCACGCGGCTCATGTACGCCAGGTTCAGGGACGTCCGCAGCGCCAGGCCAGGAACTCTGCCCAGGGTTTCGCGCAACTGGAGGAACGCGGCCTCGAGGCCAGGATATGCGAGCCGGCCGGCCTCGACGCTCTGGGCGGGGAACCGGTAAAAGCTGACCGCGGCGGTGAACGCGTCGGCCTGGGTCCAGACCGCATCCACTTGCTGGAGCACGCGAAATGACTCCGGGCTATTCGCAAATTCAGTGCGGGCGTGCACGAACATCGAAGTCGCCTCGAGCACAACCAGCCGGCCTAGGTTGGGTAAATCGGCCTGGGTAAGCCGGCCGGTCCACGGCGGATCTTCGAAGAGTTCCGGATATGCCGGCGGTGTCTGGCCCCAGGCAGAACCCCCGCAGCGGTAATGCTGCGGAAGGACATATCCCAGGATCACCGCGAGCGCGGCCGCGAGGGGCAAGATTCCGCCACTTGAGCGTCGCTGTTTCGAATGGATCGGCGTCATGACGGGCACCTCACTTTGCGCTGGCGGATACAAAAGACGGCGGAAAACCAGACCGCGGCACAGCCCAACAAGATCATACCACTCAGCGGCGATCATGCGCACGACAGACCATGAATCGGCTTATCAGTACCACACCAGGCTGCGCAGATCTTGCAAGGGCGAAAAAACAACCCTCCTCGATCCCGCTTTGCGAGTGGGAAAAAGAAGGGCTGGGCGGCGACATCCTGAGGCGAGTCGACTCTCACACAAACGGCCGAAGGTTGTTGCCGTGTTCGAGCGGGCGGGGAAGCTGAGACGCACCCATGAGGAACTCGTCGATCGACCAGGCGGCGTGGCGGCCCTCGGCGATCGCCCAGACGATTAGGCTCTGGCCGCGGGTCATGTCGCCGGCGGTGAAAACCTTGCCGATGTTGGTTCGCTTGTTGGCGTCGGCCTTGACGTTGCCCATGGCGTCGAGCTCGACTCCGAGCTGCTCGAGCAGACCCTCCTTCTCGGGTCCGACGAAACCCATGGCCAGGAGCACGAGATCAGCCGGATAGACCTTGGCGGTGCCGGGAATCTCGACGAACCGGGGCCGGCCGTTCTCGAGCTTCATCTCGACCCGGACGGTCTCGAGTGCCCGAACATGACCGTCCTCGCCCAGGAAGCGCTTGGTGTTGATGGCGTACTCGCGAATGCCGCCTTCCTCGTGGGCCGAGGAGACGCGGAAGACATTGGACCACTGGGGCCAGGGGTTCTGGGGAGCACGGGAATCAGGGGGGCGGGGAACGATCTCGAACTGGTGGACGCTGTTGCAGCCGTGGCGATGCACCGTTCCCAGGCAATCGGCACCGGTGTCTCCACCGCCAATGATAATCACATGCTTGTCTTTCGCCGAGAGGAACTCGCCATTGGTGGACTCACCGGCGACGCGCCGGTTCTGCATGGTCAGGAAGGTCATGGCCGGGTAGATGCCGCGCAGCTCGCGGCCCTCGATGGGCAGGTCGCGGGCACGCGTGGCGCCGCCGCAGAGGCAAACGGCATCAAACCGAGAAAGGAGCTCGGAAGCGGGCAGATGAACCCCGACGTTGACGCCCGCCTTAAAAATCACCCCCTCGGCTTCCATCTGCTCCAGCCGGCGGTCGACATGCCGCTTTTCGAGCTTGAAGTCGGGAATTCCGTAACGCAAAAGGCCGCCGATGCGGTCGTCGCGCTCGAAGACGGTAACCGAGTGCCCCGCGCGTGCCAATTGTTGAGCACAGGCCAGCCCGGCCGGGCCCGAGCCGACGACCGCGACGGTTCGGCCGGTCTTGAGCCGGGGGGGTTGGGGCGTGACCCAGCCTTCTTCCCAGGCCCGCTCGATGATGCTGGCCTCGATCTGCTTGATGGCGACCGGGTCGCTGTTGATGCCCAGCACGCACGACGGTTCGCAGGGCGCCGGGCAGAGCTTGCCGGTGAATTCGGGAAAGTTGTTGGTCGCGTGCAGCCGGTCGATGGCCATCCGCCAATGGTCGCGGTAGACCAGGTCATTCCAGTCGGGAATCAGGTTGCCCAGCGGGCAGCCCTGGTGGCAAAACGGGATGCCGCAGTCCATGCACCGCGCGCCCTGGGCCTTGAGCTTCTCGACCGGGAACGGTTGGTAGACCTCGAGATAATCGCTCACCCGCTCATCGACAGCCCGGCGCCGGGGCAGCTCGCGGGGAATTTCCATGAAACCGGTCGGCTTACCCACGGGTCACCTCCATTTGCTTTCGCTCGATCGCTTCCCGCTCTTGGGCAAGGGCGCGTTTTCGCTCCTCGAGTACCCGGCGGTAATCCAGCGGCATCACCTTGACGAACTTGGCTTGCGCGGCGTCCCAGTCGGATAGCAAGCCGGCGGCGACGGTGCTGCCGGTATAGCCGGCGTGCTGGATCAAAAGATCGCGCACGAGTTCGACGTCGTCGGGATCATCGAGCGGTTCGAGGTCGACCATCTGGAGATTGCAGCGCTGGGGGAAGTTGCCGGCCTCGTCCAGGACGAAGGCCGTTCCGCCGCTCATGCCGGCAGCGAAGTTCCTCCCCGTGCGGCCGATGATGACGGCCACGCCGCCGGTCATGTACTCGCAGCCGTGGTCGCCAGTCCCCTCGACCACCGCGTGGGCGCCGCTGTTGCGCACGCAGAACCGCTCGCCGGCCAGTCCGCGGAAGAACGCCCGGCCGCCGGTGGCGCCGTAGAGCGCCACGTTGCCAATCAGGATGTTTTCTTCGGGCACGAACTTCGCTTGCCGCGGAGAGAAGATGACGATCTTGCCGCCGGAGAGCCCCTTGCCCACGTAATCGTTCGAGTCGCCCTCAAGGATGAGCGTTATGCCTCGCGGCACGAAGGCGCCGAAGCTCTGACCGGCTGAGCCGGTGAACCGCAGGGTGATCGTGTCGTCGGGCAGCCCCGCGCCGCCATACCGGCGCGACAGCTCGCTGCCCAGGATGGTCCCGACGGTCCGGTTGACGTTGCGGATCGGCAGGTCGAGCTTGACCGGCTCTCCATGCTCAAGTGCCTTGGCACAGGCGGGGACGAGCGTTCGCACATCAAGTGTCGCCTCGATGCCGTGCTCCTGCTCGCGCACCTTCCGGACGGCCACGTCGGGCCCCATCTCGGGACGATAGAAGATCTTGCTGAAGTCCAGGCCACACGCCTTGTAATGGTCCAGCGCCCGCCGCATATCAAGAAGATCGCTGCGGCCGATCATCTCGTCGATGGTGCGGAATCCGAGCTGCGCCATCAGCTCACGCACTTCTTGAGCGACGAACCGGAAGAAGTTGACAACGTGGTCGGCTTTGCCCTGGAACTTTTCTCTGAGCTTGGGGTTCTGGGTGGCGATGCCGACCGGGCAGGTGTCCATATGGCAGACCCGCATCATCACGCAGCCCATCACGACCAGGGGGGCCGTGGCAAAGCCATATTCCTCGGCACCTAAAAGAGCGGCGATCACCACGTCGCGGCCGGTCTTCATCTGGCCGTCGGTCTGGACGATAATGCGATCGCGCAGCTTGTTGAGGACGAGTGTCTGCTGGGTCTCGGCCAGGCCCAGCTCCCACGGAATGCCGGCGTGCTTGATCGACGTCAGCGGACTGGCGCCGGTGCCGCCGTCATGGCCGCTGATGAGGACGACATCGCTGTGCGCCTTGGCCACGCCCGCGGCCACCGTTCCCACGCCGACCTCGGCGACTAGCTTGACGTTGATCCGGGCACGAGGGTTGCTGTTCTTGAGGTCGAAGATGAGCTGGGCCAGGTCTTCGATCGAGTAAATGTCGTGGTGCGGCGGCGGACTGATCAGTGCGACGCCGGGCGTCGAGTAACGGACCTTGGCGATCCAAGGCCAGACCTTGCTCCCGGGAAGCTGCCCGCCTTCGCCGGGCTTGGCCCCCTGAGCCATTTTGATCTGGAGCTCGTCGGCATTAACCAGGTACTCACTGGTCACTCCGAAGCGTCCCGAGGCCACCTGCTTGATGGAGCTTCGCTTGCTGTCGCCGCTGGGCATGGGTTTGAACCGAGCGGGGTCCTCGCCCCCCTCGCCGGTGTTCGAGCGGCCGCCCAGGCGGTTCATGGCGATCGCCAGCGTCTCGTGCGCCTCGGCCGAGATCGATCCATAGCTCATGGCGCCGGTGGCGAACCGCTTGACAATCGACTCGACCGGCTCGACTTCCTCGATCGGCACGGGCGTGCATTTCTGGGTACGGAATTCGAAGAGGCCGCGCAAGGTGCAGAACCTTTCGTTCTGCTCGTTGACCATCCGCGAGTACTGCTTGAAGATCTCGTACTTGCTTTCCGAGGTGGCGTGCTGGAGCCGGAAAACCGTCTCGGGGTTGAACAGGTGGTACTCGCCATCGCGTCGCCACTGGTACTGCCCACCTTCCTCCAGAAGCTGCGGGCCGACGTCGCGAGTGGCATAGGCGCGGTAGTGGTGCTCGAGAGTCTCGCGGGCGATCTCGGCGAGGCCCACGCCGCCGACCCGTGAGGCCGTCTTGTCGAAGTAATGGGCGACGAACGGCTCGGAGAGTCCGATGGCCTCGAAGATCTGGGCACCGCGGTAGCTCTGGATGGTGCTGATGCCCATCTTGGACATCACCTTGACGACGCCCTTTTTGATCGCCTTGCGATAGCGAGCGACAGCCTCGGCGTGGGAAATCCCCTGCAGCAGCCCCTGCTGGATCATGTCGTCAAGGGTCTCGAACGCGACATAGGGATTGATCGTGCCGGCTCCGTAGCCAAGGAGCAGGGCGAAGTGGTGCACCTCGCGGGCATCGCCGCACTCGATTAAGAGCCCCGCCCGGGACCGCAGGCCCTGGCGCACCAGGTAATGGTGCAGGCCCGAGCACGCCAGGAGCGACGGAATGGCGGCCATGCCGGCACTCGTGCCCCGGTCCGAGAGGATGATCAGGCTGGCTCCCGCCTTGATGGCCGCGGTTGCCTTCTGGAAGAGGGCCTCGAGCGCTTGCTCCATTCCCGCGGCTCCCTCCGCCGCTACAAAGAGCATGGGCAACGTGACCGCCGTGAAGCCGTGCCAGCCGTCGAGCTGCTTCAGCCGCGCCATCTCGTCGTTGTCGACGATGGGCATGTCCAGCGCGATTTGGCGGCAGGACTCGGGCTGGGGCTCCAGCAGGTTCCCCTCGGCCCCGGCACCAGTGAAGACCGAGGTCACGAGCTCCTCGCGGATCGCGTCCAAGGGAGGGTTGGTGACCTGGGCGAAGAGCTGCTTGAAATAGTTAAAGAGCGGCTGGGCACGTTCTGAGAGGACGGCCAAGGGCGTGTCGTTGCCCATCGAGCCGATCGCCTCTTCGCCGGCCGATCCCATCGGTCCGAGAATGTATTTCATGTCCTCCAGTGTGTAGCCGAAAGCCTGCTGACGCTGCAGGAGTGTTCTGTGGTCCGGGCCGGGAACGTCCGGTGCCGGGGGCAAGTCGGAAAGCGTCGCCATGTACCGCCGCAGCCAGGAACCGTAGGGACGCTCCGAAGCGATCTGGTGCTTGAGCTCCTCGTCATCCACGATCCGCCCCTGCGCCAGATCGACTAAGAACATCTTGCCCGGCTCGAGCCGGCCCTTCTTCAGGACGGTGGCCGGGTCGATCTCCAGAGCGCCGACTTCTGAAGCCATGATCACGCGGTGATCGCTGGTGACGACGTAGCGGCTGGGCCGCAGGCCGTTGCGGTCGAGCACGGCGCCGATGTTCTTGCCGTCGGTGAATGCGACCGAGGCCGGCCCGTCCCACGGCTCCATGAGGCAACTGTGGTACTGGTAGAAATCTTTCTTCACCTGGGACATCGTCTCGTGATGGTCCCAAGCCTCCGGGATGAGCATCATCATCGTGTGCGCCAGGCTATAGCCGGACCGCACGAGAAGCTCGACCGCGTTGTCCAGGCAGGCGGTGTCGGAGAGCCCTTCGCGGATGATCGGCTTGATCTTCTCGAGGTCGCCGGCCTCGTACAGCTTGGAGGCAAAGAGCGCCTCTCGCGCTCGCATCCAGTTGATGTTGCCACGCAGCGTGTTGATCTCGCCGTTGTGCGAGATCATCCGGTAGGGGTGGGCCAGTTGCCAGCTCGGGAACGTGTTGGTGGAAAACCGCGAGTGGAACATGCAGATCGCGCTGCAAAGCAGTGGGTCGTCCAAGTCGTCCTTGAAGTAGGCCGCCACCTGGCTGGGAGTGAGCATCCCCTTGTAGATCAGCGTCCGGCACGACAGGCTCGAAAAGTAAAAATACTTGTGATCGTCAAGACCTGACGCCTCGATCGCCGATTCGAACCGCTTGCGGATTACGTACAGCTTGCGCTCGAAGGCATCGGCGTTGCGAAGTGCAGGTCCCCTGCCCACAATCGCGTGGAACATCCGGGGCTCAACAGCCCGGGCGCTTTGACCTAATAGACTGTTGTCCGTCACGATCGGCCGCCAGCCCAAGAATTCTTGCCCTTCTTCGCCGAGTATCCTCTCGAAGAGCTTCATGCCGTACTCTTGCTGGGCCGGGTCGGGCGAGGTGAACAGCGCCCCCACGCCGTAATGTTCCGGCGCGGGCAGCTCGATCGAGAGCGACCGGCACCGTGATGCGAGCAGCTCATGGGGAATCTGGATCAAGATTCCCGCGCCGTCGCCGGTGTTGTTCTCGCAGCCGCAGGCGCCGCGGTGATCTAAGTTCACAAGCGCCGTTAGGCCATCGCGCACAAGCTGGTGCGATTTCCGCCCCTTGAGGTCGACGATGAACCCCACCCCGCAACTGTCGTGTTCATGGCACGGGTCATAAAGACCCTGCGGCGACGGTAAACCTGTACCCATGGCGGATGTCCTTCCAGGACCGATCGGGCTGAGTTTGAGAAATCGAGCGACGCTTCTTGAGAATCCGGTTTCTTGTGGGGACCAAGCTGACGGGCCAGGCTTACACATCCTGGCGTTCTTATCGGGCGACCCGGCAATCGGGTCTTTTGAAGGCACAAGGCGAGTCTTGCGGGAGTTCGTTCCGAAAGAGGCCGCTCTTCGGGGGTCGGGAACAGGGTATTCCCGAAGGGGCTTGCGCGTCTGCCGCGGCCGGAACCTCTGGGGGGCCGAAGTCAGGCTTCCCGGCCGGCTTACGACGACGATGCAGCTTTCTGGCGGCGACCCGGGCCGGAGGTTGCGGAGAGGGGCCCGGTCAAATCAACTCCCGTAAGTAACTCCAGGAACCTCGAGGCAGTCAGGTCGAGGTTGTCGTGGCGGCGGTGGATGATCGCCACCGGACGGTTCAACTGGTACTTAGGATCCTGCCCGACGATCGGCACGGCCACCAGGGTACCAGCGCGCAGCTCGCGGGAGAGGGAAGGCTCCGGAAGGATCGATACACCCGCGGGAATCTCGACGGCCCGCTTGATGTTCTCGATATTATCGAACTCGAGTACGACCTCGACGTTGACGTCGTGGTGACGAAGGCAGCGGTCGATAGCCCGGCGGATCGAAAGTTCGCCGTCGAAGGCAACAAACGCCTCACCATCGAGCTCGCGCAGATCGATTGTCTCTCGTGCCGCCAGCCGGTGGGACGGTGAAACGGCAAGTACCATCACCTCCTCGCGCCAAGGAATGACAGTTAGATCGGGCCACTTCCGCGGGTAGGAGATCAGGCCCAGATCGGCCCCACCCCCTAGAACACGCTCAACCACCTGGGACGGGTGCAGGTACTCCAGCCGAACACTGGCCTCCGGGTAACGCTCCTCGAAGGTCTTCTTGTACTGGCTCATGTGATGCATGCCGACTGAGTAAATCGACGCCACACCAACCGTGCCGACGACTTTGTGCTCGTGCTCGAACGCCTTGACCTGGTTCTCCAGCTCGATGTAACGGCCGACAAGCTCTTTGCAGCCGTCATAATATACCTTGCCCTCAGCCGTGAGTACCAGCGGCCGCTTGGAGCGGTCGATCAGCTTCACCCCCAGCCGAAGCTCGAGCTGGTGCACAGCCTGACTCGCCGAAGATTGCGAGATGCCATTCTCAGCCGCGCCTCGCGAGAAGCTGGCCCATCGCACAACATCGCAAAAGATCTTTAGCGATTCAAACTGCATGGCACCGGCCAACGAGCATTTCGTCGATACTGCGCACAAGACGTTATCGGAATTATCAATGATCAGAACCTCGCTGGGGTCTCAAGTCAAGCCTTTTTTGCCTGAACCAGCCCGAATTCTTCTATCATTCAGAAAATGCCAAAACACATGATTGCCAGCACTTACGCCTTGGAGCGAGGCCGGACAGGCTTTGCCCTGTACTCTCTTGGCTCGCCCCGTCCGTCGGAGAAAGGCGTAAACAAACCGCTCGACGGGTCGATGGCAAACGTGCTGGGGGCCACGCTTGCGAAGACGCAAGCGTGTCGCCCCGTTCGAAGCAGTGCTTGGCAAAACACGCTTGCGCGGACGTGAGCGGGGCACCCGCCAGAGGCCCCAGAAACCTCTCCGCGCTGGAGCCACACGATTGGGTGGCTTCGCGCCCGATCACGGTCCTGTGCTAGGTCGTTTCGGCGGTTGCCAGCTCGGACCACTTCCGCACGGCCTCGGCGATGTTTGCGACCTCGGCCATGGCACCCATGCCGTGATCACCGCAGGCGAGACGTTTGGATTGGGGCGGAATAAGAATGAAGTTTGGGGCCAGGTTGGCGAAATGCTGGGCCGCGGTCTGAAGGCTCCAGTCCACCGGCAGTGACGTTGCTTGCGAGTGGTCGAGCAAGAGCTGGCCTAAGTGGCGTGCGGTCACCGGGCTTTGCCACATGAGCGTGTTCATGGCCGGAGCCAAGATCACCGGCCGGTTGAAATCCCAGGCACGGAAAAGACAGGTCAAGAAATTATCGCAGAGCCCCAGGGTGAGCTTGGCCAGGGTGTTGGCGTCAAGCGGGGCAACGACCAGCAAGTCGGCCCAGTTGCGGAACTCGATGTGCAGCACGGCGTCGCCCCGGTGATAGCGCCGACCGGGCCACTCGTCGCGATCGCGAAAGAGCGGCCCGGCGAACGGGTCGCCCGTCAGGGTGCTGCTCCTCGCGGAAAGCTCGTAGGGGTCGAAGAAGTAGAGCGCAGGCTCGGTGGCCACGACACGTACGGCATGCCCATCCGCGCTTAGGGCGGAATAGAGTTCAGGCGTGCGGATCGCCGCTACCGAGCCTGTCACGCCCAGGATCACACGTGCCATAGTGTGTCTCGCTCGCGGTACGAAAATCGCGTGGGATGCCGACCGCTTGATCGACCGCTCACCGGTGCTCGACGGAAAACGGCTCGAGCTCCTCGTTGAGGACCTGGGCCAGACTGTTCCAGAGCGACCCGCGCAGTTGCTGCGACTGGCGCGCAGACAAGAGCAGCCGGTCAGCCGCCCGCTCGCTGAGGATCGAGACGATCACCCTCAGGTCGTTGTGGATGACTCCCGTCAGGTCCTCGAACTCAGGCGGCAATTTCAGGGCCTGAAGCTGCGCTCTGTGCATTCGAGTGGACATTCAAGTTCCCTCCTTGTCCAGGAACCGGAGCGATCCGACCAATCCATCGCGACTTACCCGATTTCTCAACCGGTCGCCACGCTTCCGCTCGGTCGCGCCCGTATGACGCAACGCCCTACGCTGCCGCGCCAGATCAACACGAGCACGAAATGACGATCTTCTCATAAATGAAAAACCCAGGGGTACCACAGAAGCCAGCGCTGCGTCTCAATTCAGATCATACGGCGCCACAGCCTGATGTTGTTCAAGAACTCAGAAAAAAATTTCTCAAAACTTTTCGCTTGGCGGGCTCGACCGGTCGCTCGAAGGCGCGGTGACATGGGTGGGGCCTGTCTGGCTGCGTTAGCCCTGCAGGAACCGTGCCGGAGCCAACGGTGCCCGGAGTCTTGCTGGCTTCGCTCTAGAACCAGACGGGCTGGGGTTCGCGATGCGCACCTGGCCCCAGAGCCTGCTGGATTAGCTCGACGAGCCTGGAGCCGTCGACGAGCTCGATCGGATGATCGGCGACAAACTTCTCGGCCGCAAGCGAAAACGTGCTGGTTGTGACGAAAAATCCCTTGTGGCTGCGAGTGTGGTGGATCGTGCCTAGGAACTTTTGAAGCTCGGGAGAGCCCACGACGCCGCGCCTGTTGTACTTGCACTGGACAACGGCCAGCAAGTCCTTGCGGCGAAGGTAAAGATCAGCGCCCTGGTCACCGGTCCCGCCGGTCTGCCGCACCTCGTAACCCAGCGATTCGAAGACCTCGGCGACGAACTCTTCGAATGTCTCGGGAGAAAGCGATGCCAATTGCGCCAGCTTCAGTTCGGCCCGGCGCGCCTGGGCACGCAGCCGCTCGGTTTTCTCTCGCCCCTCCCGGATCGCCTGCCTCAAGGCGGCAACCTCGGCGGCCTCTCTTTGGCAACCGGCCGGATCGGTCCGCTCCCGATAGCGGTCGATCTTGAACAGGGCGTTTTCGATCGTGTTGTCCAGCCGTGTCCGCTCAGCGCGCGTGAGCTGGTTCTCGAATCGCCGGAAGACAGCATAGTGCAGATGTTCGATCGCCCCAGAAAGCTCGGCCTGGGTGCGGATCGCGGGGGCGTTCTCATCGTAAGGGGCAGCCTTCCACAAGAGCTCTTGGCGGGGCGCGGAAATCGCGTCTTGAGCCCCAGAATCCGGTTGAGGCAAGGCGGCTTGCGCTCTGAGCCATTCCAGCAGCATTGCCGCGCACTGCGGTCCCAGACACTCCATTGGCTATTGGCTCCCCGGGCTCCTTCCTGGCGGCTGCGGAGCGGAAGTCGCGGTCGCCATGTCCTGCAGCGACCCCGAGGGTAAGCCAGCACCGCCGCGGGATCAAGATGTAAGCCGCAAGTGGCTCGCTAAGGTGCACTCTCGCCCTGGTGAAGTGGCCTTGGCGGGTAACCAGACCCTCAAGACGTGCCGGCTCCTTGACATGTTGACGCGGGGGGGGAGTCTCACGCACAATCGGGGCAAGGCTCGTTGGCTCTCGAGCACAAGAGCAATGCCGGAATCCGCGGAGTCAGCGCCATGGGCCAGTTTGCAGTGATTTTGCCCGCCGCGGGCCGTTCCACACGCTTTGGTGATCCCAAAGAGAAGAAAATTTACGCCGAGTTGGAGGGCCGCGCCGTCTGGCTGCGAGCCCTCGATCCGTTTCTCACTCATGACGACGTCAATCAGATCATCGTGGCGATCGCAGCCGAGGATCGCGAGATGTTCGATCGCCGATACCGCGAGAAGGTCGTCTTCCTCAATCTCGACGTGATTGAGGGCGGGGCCGAGCGGTCCGATACGGTGGCCCGGGCGCTCGAGCGGGTTCACCCTGCCTGTCAGTTCGTCGCCATCCACGATGCCGCTCGCCCTTGCCTCACCGGTGAGCTGGTCACGGCCGTCTTCGCGGCCGCTCGCCAGCACGGTGCGGCACTATTGGCTTTACCCTGCAGCGACACGGTCAAGCGCGCCCCAGGCGGAGAGTTCACGGTCGAGACCGTTCTTCGCGAGGGCCTGTACCTCGCCCAGACGCCCCAGGTCTTTCGTCGCGACTGGATCGAAGCGGCCTACGCCCAGCGCGACAGGCTGACCGGTGTCACCGACGATACTCAGCTCGTCGAGGCGCTCGGGCACCGCTGTGCAATCGTCGCGGGCTCGGCCCTGAACATCAAAATTACGACCCGGGAAGACCTCCGACTCGCCGCAACTGTTCTTCGAATGCAAGGGACAACGCAGAAGACCTCAAGCAAGCACCCGTTCGCCGACGAAGCCGAGAAATGGGCGGACTTGCCCAAGCTGAAACCTTCCGAGCTCTTCGATTCGTGAGGACGATTCGCCACGGCTGGAAATGAAGAAAATCGGCCACATATGATGAATAGAAAATGAGCCACGGATGAACGCAGATAAACCCGGAGAAGAGATGGATGGCATTGAGCAAGGCGGGTTCTTACCTGGATTGTCGTCGCCTTCTGCCCCACTGTCCCTCATGAATCTTATCCGTGGCTAATTCTGCATTTTCTCCGTGGCTATCGTTTCTTCTCTCCACCCGCGGCTCAATCGACACCTTCACCGTGGCCACCATCCGTGGCTCTCACCCGTCCTGTTCATCCATGGCTGGCGGATGAGCGTAGGCCTCCGGGTTCGCCTCGTGCTTGCTTTAGGATCGGTCGGGACAGTGGCCCCCAGAACGCCCCATGCCCGTCAGAGGATGGCCAGCGCGTCGACCGATTCCGTCTTCCGAATCGGCTCTTTGAGCTTGTTGCGTGCGGCGACCACCCGATTGCGGCCGGCGTGCTTGGCCTCGTAGAGAGCCTCGTCGGCCGCCGAGATCAAGTTGGTGAGGTTATCGACCCGCGGCGCAGGCGCAAAGGACACGCCGAGGCTGGCCGTCACGGGCACGCAGCTTCCCGCCGCATCGAGATGGTGACTGGAGAGCTGGGCGCGAATTTTCTCGGCGCGCCCAATCGCCTGCTCCAGCGAGCTGGTCGGCAAAGCGAGGATGAATTCCTCACCGCCGTACCGCGCGACGAGGTCCTCTGGGCGGGTCGAGCTGCGTAGCACGTCGGCGACCTCTCGAAGCACCTGGTCTCCGACGTCGTGCCCATAGTTGTCATTGATCCGCTTGAAGTGGTCGATATCGACCAAGATTACGGCCAGGCCCAGCTCATACATCGAGTTGATCTCGGCAAGAGGTCCGATCTGGCCGAGAAAGTAGCCCCGGTTGTAGAGCCCGGTCAAGTTGTCCCGCACCGACCGTTCGTACAGCTCGCGTTGGAATCCTTCCTCGCAGGGATCGAGCTTCAAATACTTGAGTAGAGTCGACGATCCAAGCTGGATGCGGGAACCGTCCTTGATGCGAACAGGCGTTTGGAGAGGAACTCTTTCGCCGTCCACGAAGGTGCCGTTGGTGCTGCCCAAGTCCATGATCCAGGCTTTCCCCGCGGTGTCGATCGAGATGACCGCATGCCGCCGCGAGACGGTCGCGTCATGCAACTGAAAGGTGTTTTCCGCCGATCGGCCGATGCTACTGGCGCTCTGAGCCAGGCGAAGCATCGTGCCGGGAATACCGCCGCGAACGACGATGAGGTAAAGCAGGGCCGGTACCGAAGCGCTGGCGTCTGCCGCGGGCTCGGGGCTGGGTACCGTGGAGAAGCAGATCTGAGTGTTACTCTTTGCGTCCATGATCCGCCTCGTCTTGCCGGAGTCTGGGCAGTGAGCAAGGATGTCCATATCGAGGCGATTTTCGGTCGACCGTGGTTTGAGGCGGTCGACAGTCCCAATTCAGCCCGCACCGCGGAAATCGTGCCGCGATCGGCAGCGCCTTGCACTTTAAACGTAGGTCGCGGACGCTTGCTGTCAAATGACCAGGGTGGGAGCTCACAAGTGCCCCGGTGGGCACAGCTTTAGCCACGTCGGGTATTCTCGTCGAGGAAGACCTCGATTCCAGAAAGCAGACCCGCCATGACACCCGCCTTGCGCTTGAACCAGGTCGCCGCGACGGACAGGACCTTTCGCCGTGTGGGACCGAACTGGGTGGGCAAGTGCCTGATCTGCAACGGCCCGCTCGCCTTCGATGCCCGCACCGGCGAAGGAGCCACCCTCGAGCATATCCGGGCCCGGAGTCGCGGCGGGGCCGAAGACCTCGAAAACCTGGCCATCGTCCACGGCCGCTGTAACTGGGAGAAAGGCGTGCGCTGGGACCCCAAGAAACGCCGCGGCCAGGACGAATACGAGACCTTCATCGCCGGCCTGCTCGAGAGCCGGCGCAGCCGATGGCAAGCCGAAGAGCCCTCAGCCAATCGCGGTCCCAGCCCGGTGTAGCGGTCATCGCGCGATTCCAAATCACAGTTGGCAGCTTGCGCGATTCACAGTTGGCAGCTTGCGCGCTTGCTCGCTAGCTCCAGCCACGCTTGAACCCGGGATCTCTGTGACCTATGAAAAAAAGGGGCTGGAGCAGGGCAGGGTGCGGACTGGTCTACCAGGGTCGGGGACGAATCGCAATGACGTGTCTGACGGTCCAGCAAGGCGATGAGGCGTTACACCGGCGGCTGGCCTGGCGTGTCGGGTTCTGGGTCGCGGTGTGCGCGGTGCTCGCGTATCTACCGGCGATTGGCTGCGATTTCGTGAACCTGGACGATCATCGAAACTATCGCTACAACGAGGCACTCCAGTATTCACCGGCCGTTGCGCTTTTCTGGGCCTGGACAACGCTCTGGATCGGTGTCTACCAGCCTCTGGCCTGGATGCTGATTCTCATGGAGCACGCAATCTGGGCAATCCATCCCGGCGGCTATCATGCCGTGAGCCTGGCGCTTCATGGGGCTGTCGCCGTCGCCCTGTTTGTCGTCACGCGAAAGATTCTCCAAAGGGCATTGCCGGAAGCCTCGCGGGAGCGGCCAGATTCGCTGGTGATCGCCGCTGGTCTTGCCACGGCGATCTTCTGCGTTCACCCTCTGCGTACCGAGGCAGTCGTCTGGTTGTCGGCTCAACCCTACCTGCCCAGCGTGCTGTGCATGATTGCAGGTGTCGGGGCCTATCTTGAGTCGCAACAGCCGCAAAGGTCCCCGCGATCGGCTCGGCTTTGGCTTGGGGCCAGCTTCGTGCTGGGGGCTGCGGCGATGCTCTTCAAGGCGGTTGCCGTGACCTTTCCTCTGATCTTGCTGGTTCTGGATGTCTATCCGCTGCAGCGTCTCGAGCTGGACGCGGGGGACGGCCGGACAGGTCGGCAACAACTCAGGCTTCGCGCCTTGAGAGCCGCGAAGCTCGCCATCGAGAAGCTGCCACTTCTCTTGCTGAGCCTTGTTTTGATGACGATCGCCCAGCGCGCCAAGTGCTTCGACCGGTTTGATTCCGGAGAGCCGCTGGCGGCTTCCTGGTCGGCTCGCCTGGCCGACGCAGCGCGAGGGGTCTGGTTCTATCCACTGAAGACGCTCGTACCCATTGAACTGACAATCGTTTATCCTCGGGAAGACGCGACCTTCGTTCACCTGGCAAATCCGGTCTTCGCACTCTGCGCCGCCGGGGTGGTGACGATGACCGTGCTCGCCTGGAGGATGCGCCGGGCCTGGCCGGGCCTGGCGTCGGCCTGGACCCTTTACCTGATTATCCTAGCGCCCAACTCGGGTCTGGTTCGGTTCAGTCCCCAGTTCGCGGCCGACCGCTACAGTTATGCGGCGTCGCTGCCCTGGGTGCCGCTCCTGGCCGGCGCCTTCATCCCTCTGCTCAACTGCCGGCGTTCCCTCCGGCTATCGGTTTTCTCGGTCGCCTCTTGCATGATACTGGGTCTTTCTTTTCTGAGCTGGTATCAAACGGCCACATGGCGACATTCGGTGGCGCTTTGGACTCATGCCATAGAGACGGGAGCCGATCGGTCCCTGGAAGCCCACGGCAACCTGGCGATTGCCCTCAGTTCCGGCGGCCTCGATCCCGAGGCGTTCGAGCATTACCAGTCCGCGGTTCGGGTAGCTCCGCGGTCGGCGAAGGCGCGCATCCATCTTGCTGAGGCCCTCTCGCGCCGGGGGAACCTGGACGCCGCGATCGCCCAGATGCGCACGGCCGTCCAGGTCATTCCCGAGGATGCCCGGTTGCATTATCATCTGGCGAGTTTCCTCATGAAAGCGGGCCGTTGGGAGGACGCCGAGCCGGAGCTACGACAGGCGATCACGCTGAACCCCGCGCACTTCGAGGCTCATCGCGATCTCGGTGTCCTTCTGGCGCTGCATGGGAAACCGGCAGAGGCTCGCACCCATCTCATGATCGCGATCCGGCTTCGCCCCGACGACCAGGTCGCGCGAACCAACTTCACCCAGTTCCTCATCGAGCAAATGCGACTCAAGAAAAGGGGCCATCGAGCGGCCCGGCAGTCACAGGAGCAGGCCTTTTTCTCGAGGGGGCGCTTCCCCGTGCACGCATCTTATATATCTTCGCGGGGCGAAACAAATCAGCCTGGCTAGCGCCCTATCCGTGATGGCCGGCACGGTTTCCCAGCCCCTGCGTTTGTGCCACAATGTGGATCTTGATCCACTGGGCCTTTCGTGGGCGATCCATGCGCATCCTCGTTGTTGACGACGAACCAACCATTCGCCAGGCGCTGAGAGTTGCGCTTGAGTCGATGGGCCACGCGGTGGCCGAGGCCAGCGACACGGCCAGCGCGCTCAAGAAGCTCGAGCAGGCCCCCTGTGATGCGCTTCTGCTCGATCTGCGGCTAGGTTCGGAATCGGGCTTCGACCTGATGGAAGCGGTGCTGCGCGACCGGCCTGCGATAGCCGTGGTCATCATCACGGCGCACGGCAGCATTGACCGAGCCGTCGAGTCCATGCGCCGAGGCGCGTTCGACTTCCTGCCCAAGCCTTTCACCCCAGCACAGGTTCGCGCTGTTCTGGAGCGGGTCGAACGGTTGCGCAGCTTGAACCAGCGGGTCGCCGATCTTGAGGAACAAGTCCACCGTGAAGTACCGGAGGTTTCGCTCGAGAGTCAGGACCCGCGGCTTGCCACGATTCTCGAGCAGGCTCGCCGCGCCGCCGCAACCGACGCGGTGGTCTTGATCAAAGGTGAAAGCGGCACGGGCAAGGGGGTCCTGGCGCGGCGGATTCACGTCTGGAGCCGGCGTTCGGCCGGCTCGCTGGTCACCGTGAGCTGCCCGAGCTTAAGCGCAGAGCTCCTCGAAAGCGACCTCTTCGGCCACGTCCGCGGCGCCTTCACAGGCGCGGTGAGGAGCACGGAGGGCAAGGTGGCCGCCGCGATCGGTGGCAGCCTTTTCCTCGACGAGATCGCCGATTTGCCACTGGCGCTTCAGCCCAAGCTGCTTCGCTTCCTTCAGGACCGTAAGTACGAGCGGGTCGGCGAAACGTTGACCCGGACCGCCGACATCCGCCTGATCGCCGCGACTAACCGTGACCTGGACGCCGAGGCCGCCGCCGGGCGGTTTCGTGACGACCTTCTCTACCGCATCAACGTCGTCGAGCTGACGCTTCCGCCCCTGCGCGAGCGAACCGACAAGCTTGACCTCGCCAACCACTTGCTGGCCTTCTTCAGCCGCCAGACGGCACGCAAGATCGAAGGTTTCACGGTCGCGGCCAGGGTCGCCATCGAGCGCTATTCCTGGCCGGGAAACCTGCGGGAATTGCGCAACGCCATCGAGCGTGCCGTTCTCTTTGCCACCGGCCCGCTGGTCGACGCGGCTGATTTTCCGGACCGGATCTCAGCAAGCAAGAGCCCGACTTCCGATACTCAGGCAGCGGCTGCGATCCGCGTGGGTGGACCGCACACGCTCGATCAGATCGAGACCGAGCATATCCGCCTGGTGCTCGAAAACGTCGAGACACGGGAAGAGGCGGCACGTATCCTCGGCATCGACCCCAGCACGCTCTATCGTAAGCGAAAGCAACTGCGACTCTCCTGAGGCCAAGGCCGGGTATCGCCGGCCTTTGCCGCTGCCTTGCAGAATGCCAGATCAGGACTTTCGTTTCTTGCAAGATGCAAGAGCGGACCGACCGCGGGACTCTTCTCTTCCTGCTCCCTCAAGCATAGACTCCACACTCGCAAGGGCTTGCAATTAACGGCGGAGCGGTGGCATGAACCTTGCTTCAAGATCGGCTTTCCTCGAGAAGATGGCCTGATGTTCAACACTCTCAGAATGAAGTTAACCCTCGGATTCTTGCCCCTCCTGGCCATATTGATCGCGCTGGGGCTGTGGGCGATCGTGATGTTCTACGGTCTACGAGACACCATCGACGTGATTCTGCGCGAAAATTACCGCAGGGTGAGGGCCGTCGAGATGAAAGAGGCGATTGAGCGGATGGACTCCGTCTTGAAGTCCGCGGTGAGCGCGCGGAATCAGGATGCGCGTGAGCAATTCGATAAGTTCCGGGATGAATTCGAGCGCAAACTCGCCGCCGAGCAGACCAATGCGACGGTTCCCGGCGAGCGTGATCTGGTCGACGAGCTGTCGGCCGCGTACCGAACCTATCGCGCGCATCTCGACGACTATTTCAAGCGGCCCCTAACCGGGCCGGAGAATCGGCACGATGAGTACTCCTCACGCCTGCATCCTGAGTTCGAGAATCTCAAGCAGATCGAGGACAAGATCCTGCTCTTAAACAAGCAAAACATGGAGCAGATGAACGAGCGAGCCTTGCGGACTGCGGCCAGTTCGACCCGGCTCATGATCTTTGCGCTCTTAATCGCAGTCGCTCTGGCGATCGTCTCGGCGCGGGTTCTCACGCGGCTGATTCGGGAGCCGATCGTTGCGCTGACGCAGGCGACCCGGGCGGTGTCGCAGGGCAATCTCGATCAGGTCGTGCCCACGACGACCAGCGACGAGCTCGGCGAGCTCGGCCAGACGTTCAACACCATGGCGCGGACAATTCGTGAGTATCGCGATGCGGGAAGCCTCCGCCTGCTACGGGCGCAGAAGACCGCCCAGGCGACCATCGACTCGTTCCCCGACCCCGTGGTCGTCGTCGATCCCCAGGGAGAGGTTGAGCGCGTCAATCCTGCCGCTTCGCGTCTCCTCCAGGCGACCGCCGGAGCCGACGGCCAGACGCTGCCCTGGGCCGCGCCGGCTGCGCTCAAGCCGCATCTTGAATCGGTCCTCGCCGGCCAGGGAGATTACCTGCCCCTGAGCCTGGATCAGGCGATCTTCCTGCGCGACGGCAACCAGGACAAATATTTCATGCCCCGCGTGCTCCGGATTCGCAGCGATTCCGGCGAACTATTAGGCGCAGCCGTCGTGCTCTCCGACGTGACCAAGTTCCGGCTCGTCGACCAGCTCAAAAGCGACATGATCTCCACGGTCAGTCACGAGCTGAAGACGCCGCTGACGAGCCTCCAGATGGTGGTGCACTTGCTGCTGGAGGAAGTCGTCGGCCCACTGACGACCAAGCAGACCGAGCTCTTGGTCGCCGCCCGGCAGGATTCCGACCGGCTGCTGGGAATGATCAACGACTTGCTCGACCTGACCAGGATCGAGCAGGGGAGGGTCGCACTGGACCAGGAACCCGTCGACGCAGCCGAGCTCTTGCGCGACGCTCTGGACCGGAACCGGTCCGCGGCCGAGGATGCCGGCATCACGCTCGAGTGTCAGATCGAGCCGGCCCTGCCACCGGTCCTAGTCGACAGGGAACGTATCGAACACGTGTTTGATAACCTCATGCATAATGCGCTTCGGCACACCGATCGCGGTGGCAAGATCACCCTGAAGGCTGCCGCCCTGGAGGGATCGGTGCAGTATTCGATCACGGACTCCGGCGAGGGCATACCGCCGCAGTTCTTGCCCCGCGTTTTCGACAAGTTCTACCGCGTCCCCGGGTCCCGACGGCCGGTGGGGGCCGGGCTGGGACTCGCCATCGTGCGCGAGATCATCTTGGCCCACGCGGGCTCGATCGAGGCGTCGAGCACGCTGGGCATGGGGACGACCTTCACCTTCAACCTGCCCGCGGCCACCGAGGCGGGACTCGGGGACGCGGTGGGCAACCTGGCCACAGCATCCTCTGCCAATGAGCAGGAGCGCCGATGAGCCTGCAAAAGCGGATTCTGATCGTCGATGACGAGCCCAACGTGCGGATGGTCTTCCGTACTGCATTGGAGGCCGCGGGCCACGAGGTTGCCGAGGCCGCCGACGGTGCAGTGGCGATCTTGCTCGCGCGCAAGGCGCCCTTCGACCTGATCTTGCTCGATTTAAAGATGCCTGGCACCGGCGGAATGGAGACGCTCAAGCGGTTGCGTAACTCGGGGGACCAGACCCCCGTCGTGGTGGTTACGGCGCACGGCGGCATCGCCGAAGCCGTGGCGGCCGTGAAGCTGGGGGCCGTCGACTTCTTGCCCAAGCCGGTCAGTCCAACTAGTCTGCGCGAGGTCGTCGCCAGCGCCAGTGCCAGCGCGAAGCCAAGCCAGGCGAGCGCGCCAGTCCAGCGGCTGCCGGAGGAGTCGCGGGCCGTGGCGGCAGCGCCCACCTCTCCGCACGAGGCGCCGCGGGCCGTGGCGGCAGCGCCCACCTCTCCGCACGAGGCGCCGCGGGACCATCGGCGGTCGCCTCTTTTCGAGGAAGACCTCAAGCGCATCCGGCGTGCGATGGACCGGCGCGAGTTCGACGACGCCGAGTTCTTCCTGTGCGTCGCCGATGCCCTGAACCCAGGCGCCGCGGAGGTCGCGGCCCTGCGCGAGGATCTCCGGGCCCGCAGGAAGAGTCCTGCGGGCTTCTCGTTCCGCGCCCTGGGAGATCTCATGCGGTGAGATACCAGCCAGTCGCCTTAGGGCCGCCGGGGAAGCTCCCGCGCGACCCCAAGAGCGATCGCAGAACCTGACAGTTGGATGGGAACGACGCCGGTTTCGCGGCTTTCTCAGCTCAGAAAGGAGCCTTCTGGTGGCGCTTGCAACGCTTGCCCTGGGGATGGTTATTTTCGCATCGTTCTACGGCCTGGTCGCCGCTTGCGACTGGCTCTGACCCGAAAGGAGTACTTGCCGTGCTGTACCTGACTGCCGTGGTTACCGTGGCCGCACTGGTATATCTCGTCTACGCCATGCTCCGGCCGGAAAAATTTTAACCAAACGGCTTGCACAGACCCGCACAAAAGAGGAGACATTCGTGGGATCTTACGACTCTTGGCTGCTCCCGTTCTGGGCCTTCGGCCTGCCCATCGCGGTCTCGATTCCGCTGGGCTGGTCGATGTTTCGCTCGCTCGATCCGGCCGAGGATCGCGCGGGGCGCGGCCTGGACGCCATTCCGCTCTTCCTCTGCCGGCTGCTGGGCCGGCGGAAGCCCGCGCAGATGAACTGGAAGGCGTACTGCCTCGCGCTACTGACCTTCAACGCCGCCCTTTTCGTGCTGACCTTCGGGATGCTCTACGCGCAGCAGCACTTGCCGCTGAATCCCGATGGCAAGGGCTCGCTGGCGACCCTCGGCTACAAGGACACCGCCGGCGTGGAACACAAGGAGGCCGATACCGGCGTCGTGTTCAACACCGTCTGCTCGTTCGTCACCAACACCAACCTCCAACACTACTCCGGCGAGCAACACCTGTCGTACTTCAGCCAGCTCGGCGGCATCGTCTGGCTGATGTTCGTCACGCCCGGGGTGGGACTTTGCGCCATGCTGGCCACGCTGCGGGGCCTGCGCGGCGACAAGCACCTGGGCGACTTCTACGTCGATCTGACGCGAGGACTCGTCTTCGTGTTCATCCCGGTGGCCGTGGTGATCGCGCTTTTCCTGGTGGCCAACGGCACGCCCATGACCTTCGATGGCGCGGCGACGGCCCGGACGGTCGACGGCGCGGCAACCAAGGTGGAAACTCAGACGATCGCGCGCGGGCCCGTGGCGGCACTGGTGGCCATCAAGCAGGCGGGAACCAACGGCGGTGGATTCTTCGGGCCTAACTCGGCCCATCCCTTCGAGAACCCCACGCCCTGGACGAACCTGATCTCCGTGGCCGCGATCGTCCTCTTGCCCATGGCCTCGATCGTCATGGCCGGACTCATGCTCAAGGACAAGCGGCACGCCGGGGTCATCTACGGCGTGATGCTCAGCCTCATGGTCACCGCGGCCATCGTGGCCATCTGGGCCGAGACCAAGCCCTCGGCCGCGACCCAGCCCTTGGCCCAGATAGTCCGCGACGACAACATGGAAGGCAAGGAAGCGCGGTTCGGACCCGTCGCCTCCGCCACCTGGGCCGCGATGACCAGCGGAACCTCCAACGGCTCGGTCAACTGCATGCACGATAGCCTAAACCCCCTGGCGGGCCTGGTGCCGATGTCGAATATGATGCTCAACGTCGTCTTCAGCGGCGTGGGCGCCGGTTTCGAAAACATGCTGATGTATATCATCGTGGCCGTGTTTCTCGCCGGGCTCATGGTCGGCAGAACGCCCGAGTATCTGGGCAAGAAGGTCGAGGCGCGCGAGGTCAAGCTGGCGATGATCGTCATGCTCTTGCACCCGCTTCTGATCCTCGCCGGTGCGGGGCTCTTCGCGGCCACCGACTGGGGCGCGAAAACGACGGCCAATCCGGGACCGCACGGTTTTTCTGAGATTCTCTACGAGTTTACCTCGTCGTCGGCCAACAACGGTTCGGGCTTCGAGGGCCTTGGTGACAATACGCCGCCCTGGAACATCGCCTGCGGCATCGTTCTGCTCTTGGGCCGGTTCCCAGCGCTGGTCTTGCCGATCGCGCTGGCCGGGTTCCTGGCCGCCAAGAAGCGCGTGCCGTACTCTACGGGAACGCTCCGTACCAACAACTTGACCTTCGCCTTGATGCTTCTGGGCACGGTGCTTTTGGTGGGCGCTTTGTCGTTCATGCCGGCCGTGGTCCTGGGGCCGATCGCCGACCACTTAACCAGCCTCAAACCGTGAGAGCCCGGCGCCCTCTGGCTTGCCGGTACTCCCGTCCTCAGCCAACAGCAAACATCTTCAATTTGGAATAAAGCCTATGAATGTTGAAACCCCGACGACTATCGACGCCCAGAGTCAGACGGCCGCCTCCCTGCGATCTCAGGAGGAGGCTCAGGCCTATAAGCTGCAACGGCGACACGCCCGGCGGCTCTCCATCTTCGATCCTCAGATGGTGCGCCAGGCCAGCATCCGCTCATTCGGCATGCTCAACCCGCGCTCGATGATGCGCAATCCGGTCATGTTCTTGGTCGAGATCGGCACCGTGCTTACCGCCATCGTGACGGTACAGTCGATCGTCAATGGCGCGGCCACGGGCCTGATCGTGTATCAAATTGCCCTGACCCTGCTCTTGCTCCTGACGGTGCTCTTTGCCAACTTCGCCGAAGCGCTAGCTGAAGCCCGTGGCAAGGCCCAGGCCGATAGCCTCCGTGCAACGCGCCAGGATACGCCGGCCTGCCGGCTGGACAACCTGGACTCGCAGAAGGGCGAGATCGTGCCCTCGACCAAGCTGCGGAGCGGCGACCTCGTGCTGGTGGAAACCGGGCAGGTGATCCCGGCCGATGGCGAGGTGGTGGCGGGTGTCGCCTCCGTCGACGAGAGCGCCATCACCGGCGAGAGCGCCCCGGTGATTCGCGAGGCCGGTGGCGACCGATCCGGCGTGACGGGAGGTACTCGCGTGCTTTCCGACCGGATCATCGTCCAGACCACCGCGGAACCGGGCCAGAGCTTCCTGGACCGGATGATCGCGCTGGTCGAAGGGGCGATTCGCCAGAAGACCCCCAACGAGATTGCGCTGACCATCGTGCTGGCGGCGTTTTCGCTCATCTTCTTGATCGTGACTGCCGCGCTGTACCCGATGGCGCGCTACTTCGACCTGACGCTCGACATTCCGACCTTAATCGCGCTGCTGGTGTGCTTGATTCCCACGACCATTGGCGCTTTACTAGCGGCCATTGGCATCGCGGGGATGGACCGGGCGCTGATGGCCAACATCATCGCCAAGAGCGGCAAGGCCGTCGAACTTGCCGGCGACATCGACACGCTTCTCTTGGATAAGACGGGCACGATCACCATCGGCAACCGCCGCGCCACCCAGTTCGTGCCTCTCGGCGGCGTTTCCGAGCGTCAGCTCGCGCGGCTGGCGGGGCTGGCGTCAATAGCCGACAGCACTCCCGAGGGCAAGAGCATCCTCGATTTGGCCCGGCCCCACTCGTCGATGGATGGCGAGGTGCCTGCGGGCTCGCGGTTCATCGAGTTCACCGCGCAGACGCGCATGAGCGGTGTGGACCTGCCCGACGGAGCCCGGATCCGCAAGGGAGCGCCCGACACCCTGGCGCGTTACGTCCAGGATCAAGGAGGCACCATTCCCGACGGCTACCAGGCGACCGTTGATTCCATCGCATCGCGGGGCGCCACTCCGCTGGCGGTTGCCGAAAACGACCGCATCGTGGGCGTCGTCAAGCTTGAAGACATTCTCAAACAGGGCATCCGTGAGCGGTTCGCGCGGCTGCGGAAGATGGGCTTGCGCGTAGTCATGGTCACCGGCGACAACCCGCTGACGGCCAAGGCCATCGCCGAGGAGTCCGGCGTCGACGACTTTATCGCCCAGGCGACCCCCGAGGCCAAGCTCGCCTACATCCGCAAGGAGCAGCAGGGGGGCAAGCTGGTGGCGATGATGGGCGACGGCACCAATGACGCCCCAGCGCTGGCGCAGGCGGACATTGGCGTGGCCATGAACTCGGGAACGCAGGCCGCCAAGGAAGCCGGCAACATGGTCGATTTGGACAGCGACCCGACGAAGCTCATCGAGGTCGTCGAGATCGGCAAGCAACTGCTCATGACCCGCGGAGCGCTGACCACGTTTTCGATCGCCAACGACCTGGCCAAGTATTTCGCGGTCATCCCGGCCATGTTCATCGTCACCCTTCCCGAGCTGAAGGTGCTGGACATCATGGGGCTGGCCAAGACCGGCGGCGCCTACTCGGCGATCTTGGCCGCCGTCATTTTCAACGCCATCATCATCCCCATGCTCATCCCGATCGCGCTTAAGGGCGTGACCTATCGGCCGGTGGGCGCAGGGGCGCTCTTGCGGCGGAATTTGCTGTGGTATGGCCTGGGCGGCGTCATCGCCCCCTTCGTCGGCATCAAGCTCATTGACATGCTCATCGACCCGCTCCTGGCGCTGGTCGGTATCGTCTAGGCGGCGTCTTGCACGGACCAGCCTCAAAACCGGAGAATAGTTGCCCATGATACGCGAGACCGTCACTGCCCTCTTAGCCTGTGTCCTGACCTTCGTCCTGTGCGCCATCCTTTATCCGGTGGCCGTCTTGGGACTCGCGCAGCTTGCTTTTCCCCACCAGGCGGAGGGAAGTCTGATCTACGACCGCGACCGCACGGTGATCGGCTCGGAGCTGATCGCCCAGCCATTCGCGTCGGATCGTTACTTTCAGCCCCGGCCCTCCGCGGTCGACTACAAGGCCGACGCGGCGGGCGGGTCCAATCTTGGCTCCAAGAACCCGGACTTGCAGAAGAAAATCATCGAGCGAGCGGAAGCACTCAAGGCCAGCCCCGATCGGCCCGTGCCTGTCGATCTGGTCACCGCTTCGGGTTCGGGGCTCGACCCCGAGATCAGCGTCGCCGCCGCGAATTATCAGCTGCCCCGCGTCGCCGCGGCGCGCCAGCTTGCCGAGAGCCAGGTCCGCAACCTGGTCGAGAAATCGGTCGATCACTCCGGTGCCATCATCGGCGCGCCGCCTCGGGTCAATGTACTGAAGCTTAACCTGGCTCTCGACGGAGCCCGCGCTCTGAACTGATTTTTCGAGGTCCCTCCATGACTATCGCCGACGCCCCCCGCCCGACGCCCGAGCAATTCCTCAACCTGATCCGCCGCCAGACGCGGGGACGGTTGAAGGTCTATCTTGGCTCGGCGGCGGGGGTCGGCAAGACCTACGCCATGCTGCGCGAGGGCCAGCGACTGAAAAAACAAGGCGTCGACGTCGTCATCGGCTTCGTCGAAACGCACGGGCGGTCCGAGACTCAGGAACAGGTTGTGGATCTGGAGGTCGTTCCGCCCCGAGTCATCGAATACCGCGGCGTCAAGCTCCGTGAGATGGACTTGGACGCCATCCTGGCGCGGCGGCCCACCGTCTGCCTGGTCGACGAGCTAGCGCACACGAACGTGCCGGGAAGCAAGCATCCCAAGCGCTATCAGGACGTCGAAGAACTCTTGATCGCGGGCACTCACGTCATCACCACCGTCAATGTCCAGCACTTCGAGAGCCTGTACGACGAGATCGAGCGGGCCACCGGGGTCAAGGTGAAGGAACGCATCCCCGATCACGTCCTGGCTGAGGCCGACCAGATGGTCAACGTCGACGTCTCCGTCGAAGACCTGATCGAGCGGCTGCGGACCGGTAAAATCTATCCTCACGAGCGAATCAACGCGTCGCTCGAAAACTTCTTCACTCCCTCGAACCTGACCCGGCTGCGCGAGATCACGCTCACCGAGATCGCGCATTTGATCGACCGCCGCAACCGCCGCGCGGAGGCTGACCAGGCGCCCATCACCGCGACTGACCGCGTCATGGTCGGCATCTCGAGCTTAAGCCCCAACGCGTCGGCCTTGCTGCGCAAGACCGCGCGCATCGCCGACCGGTTCAACGCCCCCTGGTACGCGGTCTACGTGCAGACCCCCTCCGAGGACCTGACGCGAATCGACGCGGCCACCCAGAGGATCCTTAGCAAAAACCTCGAGCTGGCCAAGCAGCTTGGCGCTATTCCCATGCAGTTTCGCGGACCGGACGTCGTCAGCACGATGTGGACCTTCGCCCAGGAATACGCCGTCAAGGTCATCGTCATGGGCAAGAGCCGTCAGCCCTGGTACAAGCGCATCACGCACACGTCGATCCTCGATCGCTTGATGCGAATGACCCACGACATCGATATCATTATCGTTGACGTCTGACGAACGCCCACCGAGAAGACCCATCCGATCAACGAAAAGCCGTTTCGCGATGCTCGCCTGTCTCAGTACTGATCGGCGCTGATGATTTCGTTGCCGGACTTTGTCGCAAGCGCCTGGTACACGCCCTGCGTCGGAACTACCGTGAACAAGGAAGTGTTGGGGTTGTAGGTGACGTTCGTCGGCCGGCCGGTGGCCGGATCATAGGGCCAGCTATTGATGGTTTGCTTGAGGAACCGGACCGAGCCATCGGCGAAGGCGAAATTGCAGCCGCCGGTGTGAAAGCTGGATGCGGCGGCTGAGAGATTGTCTTCCTCGAAGTCGTAGCTGTAGAAATAATCTCCGTTGGGGTTGGGGTCGTTTTGGAATCGCCCGAACGGATTCATGGGAAAGATGGTGGTAAATAGGGTATCACCCCAGAATCCCGAGACCCAGGCGCCGTAATTAGTGAAATCGACCGCCTGATACACATCGGGGGTCTGCCTGAACTTGCCGTGAGCTTTCTCACCGAAAGCCAGGGTGTTGCTCAGGCCGTCGGTGATCGAGGCCAGAGTCGCCGGCCTGATGCTCCCGGGATTGGCGGGTGCGACCGGGTTGGGCTGCACTGGCGGACTGAGCGTCGGCCAGCCGATGTAGAAGAAGACTCCATCGGCCTGGCTGATCGCGGCTTGGTATTGAGCCGCGGATGTCACGTTGACGTCCGGCACCTTGCAGAAGTTTGCCATGCAGCCGGCATAATTTGTGTATGTGAGAATCTCGGTCGAGCCATCCCAGTTCCACCCCTGATAGGTCGTGTGAAGACCCGTTGTCACGCCGTCGCTGGGACACCAGAGCACATTCAGTCCGGCTGCGCCAATTGTGGAGTTGTCGGCAAGGAAGCAGTGGAGACTATAGTTATACGCGCTTGCCAGGGGCTGTTGCTCCAGATATGGAAGCAGGCGCACGAAGATGCTGCTGCCCTCGTGATACGTGTACGGTTTGTCGTAGACAGCATTTGGTCCTAAATTCTCACGAGCTATGCCGTAGGGGTAGATTCCGTAGGCCGATTCGTAGTTAGCTAGTGCAAGGCCAAGCTGCTTCAAGTTGTTGACGCACTGCGCTCTTCGCGCGGCTTCACGCGCTGACTGCACCGCCGGCAAGAGCAGGGAGATCAGCACGGCGATGATCGCGATTACGACCAAGAGCTCGATCAGCGTGAAACCCTCACGCACTCGGGGCGTGGCCAATGGCGAAGTCGGAACTCGATGAAGCCTCATAGCTTTCCCTTCAGACCGATGGCTCAAAACGAGGGTCATTGCCCGGAACGTTTCGAGCTCGGAGTTGCGTACCGGGGCTTGGAACTCGACGTGGGTCGTTGCTGTACGTCCATCTTGCGCCTCACCAGTGCTTTCAGGGCTTCCTCGGTCGGCTTGACCTCGACGGTATTGGATCCGCCGCAGCCCGTCGCACCGGGAAAGATGGCAAATAGACAAGCCAGGATCACGGCCCAATATCGCGCGTGTCTCAAGAATCCGGCATCCGCTCGGCGACCCATGATTTCACCGCTGGGCTCAGCTCGGTCGGTCAGACGTCCAGGCGTATTCTTCGTGCGTGATGCCGCACCTTGCCGCCAGGAAAGCCGTTGCAGGCGATCTGGCAGAAAATGCCAAGCTTCTGGACTTTGAGCCCCGGTTTCAATCTCCGCAAGGCCCTGCTCAGATGCACCGACGCCGGGCCCGATCGTCCCGAGTCGACCGTCTTGGTATCGCTCGTCCCGCGCAGAGCGTTACCCAGATGGGTGCTGGTAGGTCTTCTGACTTGCGAGCTCGGATAGCCTGCCTTCTCACCGATCCAATCCCACACAGGTTGGACCGACAATGGCGAGGGATGAGGCTACCTTCAGGCGCTCGCTCACAGCGGCGGGGCCGTACCGGATTTGCACCGGATTCCCTGTTCGCCGGACCCGGCAGACTGCCGTCCCGGCCACCAGCACCACGTGACAAGCCGGATCATAAGGCTCGACAGTCCACCATGTCAAGGTCCCGCACCGGAAAGCTGCCAGGATGCAGGAGGCCTGACCGTTTGTACGGAACTCCGACGTCTTTGTACCGAAAATGTCCGGATCGCCTCTTTTCGGACTTTGTCAATTCTCCGGGTGCCACGCTTGCGCCAGAGCAAGCGTGCCCACGTTCGCGTAGGATTCAACCGGCCGGCCCGGCACGCTTACGCGGACGTGAGAGTGGCACCCGGAAGTGATGGTGTGCTGGCAACTCTCTCGGCTCTGACTCAGTTCCCGGTCAGCTCCTTGACCAGTCGATCGGCGTGGTAGATCGAGCTCAACGCTTGGGCGATGCCCCGCGAGTCGACCGACACCGCGCGGGCGACCTTGTCGTCGTAACCGAAGTCGAGGACCAGGGACTGGATGTTGCCGTCGAAGATGAGCCCAACGACCTCGTTGTCGCGATTGACGACCGGACTGCCCGAGTTACCCCCGATGATGTCGGCCGTCGAGACGAAGTTCAGCGGCGTCTCCAGATTCAGGGCGCACGACTTCTTGGCCTCGTGCCATGAGGCAGGCAACTCATATGGGTCCTTGTTGCCGTGGACCTCGGCATGCTGAAATGCACCGCCGAAGGTTGTGTACGGCGGGATCGTCTTGCCGTCGACCTCGTAGCCTTTCACCTGGCCGTAGGCCAGCCGCAGCGTGAACGTGGCATCGGGGTAGACCGTGTCGCCTTTGGTCTCGAAGAGAGCCTTGGCGATCAGCGCGTAGTTTGATGCGTCGACTCCCTCGACCTTGTCTTCCAGATCCTTGCGCACCGTCCGGGCGTCCGGGTCCACCAGCAGAGCCAGTTTGATCATCGAGTCGTCGCAGGCCAGGATGGCTGCCGTTCCCCCCTCGGCCAGCTTCTTGCGAACGGCGATGTCGGCCAGCTTCGAGCCCTGAACCATCGCGCGTGCCGCCTCTTCGGGACTGCGCCCGTGAAGCACCTTTTCCACCAGGGGGCAATCGGGCATCATCTTCTTCCAGTAGGCCAGCGAGAACGCCAGCTTGGCTTCTTCAAAATCGGCATAGATGGGCGCCTCGGAGAAGAGCCGCAGCTCCAGCGATTGCAGGGCCGAGTCACGAAACTCCTTGAGCCGGTCCGAGTTCGGCTTGGGCTTCTCCTCAGCCAGGCGCACCAGGGTGCGGGCGATCTCGAAGAGATGCGAATCGAAGGCGCGGCCACGCTCCAAGAACGTGGCGGGCTTGAGTAGCTCGGCCGCAACCTTGCGGGCCTGGGCAATTCGGTCCCAGGCATGGTCATAGGCTTCCTTCTTCCGAGGGTCGCTGGCAATCTGAGAGCGCAGCTCGGCTTCCGCCCGCGCCTTGGACGTCATGAGCGTCTGGTCGCGCAAGCCGATCAAGCCACCGGTCCGGGCCTTGCGACTATTCTGGACGGCGAACAGCTCTTCCTTCGCCTGACGGTACTGCTCGCTTCCACGCTTGCCGTACTCCACCAGGAACGCTTCCTTGGAATGCAAGAAATCGAGAACAGCAGGGAACGAGAAGTCGCGCAAGAATTCCAGGCTGGCCAGCGTGTTCAGCCGGTCGGTCCGCCCCGGATGGCCGGCCACGAAGACGAGTTCGCCCTCAAGGCTGCCGCTCTTGCTCCACTTCAGATAATGCTCCGGCCGTGCCGGCTTGCCGTTCTCGTAGGCACGGAAGAAACAGACGTCCAGATCATAGCGGGGATACTCGAAGTTGTCCGGATCACCTCCGAAGAAGGCCGCCGCGAACTCGGGAGCGAACACCAGGCGGACATCGGTGTATTTCTTGAAGGTATAAAGGTGGTACTGACCCCCTTGGTAGAGTGTCACCACGTCGCTCCGCAGACCCGTCCTGTCGGTCGATTCCTTTTCGATCTCAGCCATCGCCTTGCGTCTGGCTTTCTCGGCCGCGGCGTCGTCCATCTCGGGAGTGATCGCGGCAGTCACCCGAGCCGTGACATCCTCGATACCCACAAGGACATTGAGCTCGAGATCCGGCGACTTGGCCTCCTCCTCGTTGGTCTTGGCGAAGAAACCGTCGCGGTAATAGTCCTTGTCCTTGTTACTGAGCTTGGACAGGGTATCAGCGCCGACGTGATGGTTGGTCATGATCAGCCCGTCAGCCGAGACGAATGCCCCCGATCCACCGTTGTTAAAGCGCACTGCCGATGACCGAAGATGGTCGGCCCAGCCGGCAGGGGGCTCGAACTTATGCCTGGCCTTGAGGGTCCCGAGAGGCAGGTTGTTGAAGACCCACATGCCCTCGTCGGCGAGAACTGGCATCGTGAAACTCAACAGGAAAAGACCGATCGAGAAACTTCCGCTTGCGGCACGCAGATGCATGAACGGGCACTCCTCGTTCCAAGGCAAAAGTCGCGAGACTGACGAGCAAGTGCGATCATCATCGGAAGCGGCTGGCGCGGCTGTCAAGTGCACGACCCGGCCTGGCGAGGATCGAGCAGGCGCCATCGCCCAATCGACCAGGCCTCCGCGCTCGCTCCATCGCCTTAAACAAAACCCCCCAAGGAAGACCTCGGGGGGAAACAGAATGCCGTTTTAGGTGGGTATGCCGGATCGAGACAGCTGACTTGGCGGAAAAAAAGCAATATCAACCGCTCGTGCCTGGTCGTACGGCCTGCGACGGCGCCCTGATGTAACCCTCCGGTCGAAAGCGGAGAGCACCGCAGGGACACCTAAAGATGTGATAGCCGCTACCGCCTTCGCTTGCGAGGTCCGGGAGGTTCCTCTCTGACGATCGGTAATACCCCGCTCGTCAGGAGCATCTCTTCATCCAGCCCGAAGCATACGGCGTAACGTCTGGCCCTTGAGTGAAACCGCGGACCGTGCCGACCTAGTGGACGAGGCGTCCGGCATACCCAGCACAAGCGAGACGGGCTCACCTGCCGCTCTCTACTCCGGGATTGCCAATCTTAGGCACCCGTCCTCGATGCTCCGCCCACTGAAATTAACCTATCATCTTCAATCCGAGAAAGCAAGAGATGAGGATCTCAAAAAACACGGGAATTTCGATCCGGAGAGGGAAACCCTCACTCCTGAACTCTCGAATTCCTGGATTTTGAAGTTCGCTCTCGGCGTGGGTCCGACCCTTCCGGCTGCAAACGAGGCGTAGGGGTTAAACCATGTTATCGAGGCGTAGGGATTAGACCGAGATATTCGTTGATTCGACCCAGCATCCCACTCCTTTGAGGTTTTCTGCCTTGGCGTACTTCTATTGCTTTTCCTTATACTTCTCCTGCGAAATTTTCGCTGGAAGTGGGACTTTTGGGGACATTGCCGGGTCCTTGGCCGAGCCGAGGTAACAAGTCGGTCAGGCCGGCGCGCAGACCGAACCTCGACCGGCTGTCCTGGGCGCGTGGATTCCGCGCACTGCCGTTACAATAATTTTACGACACGGCGATCGGTTTGATCAGAATCCGGGACCGTGGACTCGGGGACGGAAACAGGGACGTCGGCGTAGAGGACAGGCCGAGTTACTACCAGTCATTTCGACCCGGCGCCCCACACCTTATTCTCGTCGTGTCGCTTCCCTGTCGCGGTTTAACTGATGCGTGATGTTGGCGACTCGGAGGCCCTGGTCCGCCCCTTCCGGTTGCATGGGTAACTCGGTGTGGAGAATGACTTTTCTTGCGGAACGGGGAGCGAAATGGACCACGATCTTTGCTACGATTCACGATTGTCAAGGCAATGCACAGTTGTCCGGGGATAAGCGACGCTGGGCCGAGAGTCGAAGCGTTTAGGCGGCCAGGAGCGGCGGAGAGGAAAAGCGAGGTCGATCATGCCCATCGGGGAGGTTTACTGGCACGAGGGAATGTTCCTGCGCCAGCACCACTTTCTGACCGAGCACCGGCTCTTGCAGCGGCTCTTGCAGCTCGACGGGAAATGGAGTGAGCATCACAACTGGGGGCTGCGGTCGATCGCTCTGAACACCGACGCGCTGGGGAATTTCCGGTTTTCTGTGACGGCCCTGGAGGCCCGGCTCCGAGACGGAACCCTGATCGAGGTTCCCCGGGACGGTCGGCTTCCCGAGCTCGATCTCAAGGCAGCGCTCGAAGGCCAGCGCAACGTGACGGTCCATCTCGGCGTACCGGTTCTGAAGTCGAGCAGTCGCAATGTGAGCGACGATGGTCCGGCTGCCGGCATGAGGTATTACGTCGTCAACCAGCAGACTGAGGACGAGAATCTGGGCGTCAACCCGCAGCCAGTTCCGATTCGCTGCTTGAACCTGCAACTGCTGCTCTCAACCGATAGCCTGGCCGGCTACGAAACCGTGCCGATCGCCAGGATTGAAAAGTCCGAGCGGGCCGAAGCGACGCCCCAGCTCGACGCCAACTACTTCCCTCCCGTCCTGGCTTGCGATGCCTGGCGCGATCTCCAGGTTGGTATTCTTCAGGCGGTCTATGACCGGATTGGGCGGAAGATCGAGAAGCTGGCCGGGCAGGCGGTCTCTCGCGGTCTGAGCCTGGATAGCATCACTCCGGGCGATGCCCTGATCTTCGCCCAGCTCCGGGAGCTTAACGAAGGCTATGCCACGCTCACGAACCTCGCGTTCGTGGAAGGAATTCATCCCCTGGTGGCTTACCAGGAGCTCTGCCGGCTCGTGGGACAGCTTGCGATCTTCAAGCAAGAGACCCGGAGAACCCCACCGATTCCCCGGTACAACCATGACGACCTTGGCGGCTGCTTTTACAAGCTCAAGATCTACCTCGACGACCTGCTGTCGATTCTTCCCGAGCCGGATTACAAGGAAATTCCGTTTGTGGGTGAAGGGTTGCAGCTCAAGGTCGAATTGCAGCCTCCCTGGCTTGAGCAGAATGTTCAGCTCTTTATCGGCGTACGCAGTCCGCTGGAGCCCGATCGGTGCGTCGAGCTCATGGGCGGGGGTGGCATCGATATGAAGGTCGGTAGTTCCGATCGGATTGAGAAGATTTATGCTCTAGGCGACATGGGCCTGAAGCTCGTGCACGTGCCGACCACCCGGCTGCCTCAAGCCCTCCCTCGCGACAGCAAACTTACTTACTTTCAGATCAATCGAGAGCAGCAGCAAGCGGAATGGCAGCATGTGGTGCTGTCGAAGACTCTGGCCATCCGGTTCAACGAGACCAAGATCGTGGGGAACATTGACCGCCAGGAGGTTGTTAACCTACGTTTGACCTCGGAGATGCAGTTTCGGTTCTCATTATTCTTGCTGGGCGCGGGAAGTTCTCCGCCCTCACGGTGACCGGTCGCTCCCTACGTGTTTCGCTTTCGAATCGCGCTTTCCACGGTTCACTGCTTTATAATACCCATGCACGTCGAAACGCGTCGGAGGGCCCCGAAGGTTCCTTATGTCTCAACCCAGGGGCGTCTGGCGATGAACCGTGAGACCCGGGTTCCACCCAGAACCTGATTTTCCACCCCAACTTTCACTCGAACTGCTCATGACGCCGGAATTCAGCGATCTGGTCTACAAGGTGATCTCCTCTACCCTTGACTTGATGGAACGGGTGGAGCAGGGCAGCGCACCTGATCTGGAGACAGAGCGTGGACGATTGATCGAGCTCTTGCCCGCAAACGCCGGCGCTGCACTCCAGGCGGATTACGCGGGCGATGGGCGGACCTTCCTAGGCGCTCGTTACGCGCTTGCCTGCTGGATCGACGAGCTGTTTATCGTCTATTCCGACTGGGCGGATCGATGGAAACCGCTTGTCCTCGAGCAGGCGCTTTTCGGAACCAGGCTGCGTGCCGAGCGATTCTGGGAACAAACCGAGATCGTGCTCCGCCGACCTAATGCGCCGCGGCCCCTGAGCCCTCCGGGACCGGATGCACTGGAAACCTATTTCCTCTGTATTTTACTCGGGTTCCGGGGCACTCACCGAGAAGCTCCCGCGACAGTCCGCGGCTATGTTGACGAGATGAAGCCCCAGGTCGCCAGGGTCGCCGAATGGCCTTCCCCGGGCGACCGGGGAGTGAGGACCAACGTTGAACCGCGCGTCGGCGGAGAAACGCTGCGGAGAATCGTCGCCGGCTACGGAGCAGCCTTGCTGGTGATCGTCCTGGTGCTTCTGGTTCTGCTGCGAGTTCTCACTTGATCGGTTCAGGCTCTGTTAGCGGGTGACTGATTCATCAATGTTAAAGATTCTCGCATTGCCCTGGGTGATCCTGAAGCGGCTCTTCGCTCTGGCCTTTCCGATGGTTCGCGGACGATCGGGCGGCTCGGCCGGTGACTGGGTCGCCCGCCTGCTGCTCCTATCGGCGGTGTTGGGACTGCTCACGCTGGTCAACGAGATTCTGGGCCTCAAGGGCTGGATCTCGTACGGCTGGATCAGCCGGTACTGGCTACCCCTACTGGCATTCTGCCTGTACGCAATGATCTGGCTGGGCTGGTGGTTGTATCGCCTCATCAATCTTGATGTGCCCCAGCCCACATCCAAGTATCAAGACATCGATGATGCCTGGAGAAAAGCCACCGAAGAGTTGGCACGGGCGGGCATCCAGCTTGAAAACACGCCCTTGTTCCTGGTTCTAGGCGGCTGCTCAAGCGGTGAGGAGGCGCTCTTCCAGTCCGCCGCCATCAAGGCGCCGGTCAAGCACGTTCCCAAGGAGCCTGCCGCTCCACTTCACGTCACCGCCAACAACGACGGTGTCTGGGTCACGTGCATGGGGGCCTCGGTTCTGGGGCAGCAGCTTCTGGCGGTAGGCGAAGGATCCATGGACTCAGGGGGTGAAGTGTCGCTCGATACTCTCTCCCGTGGAGAATCGCCGGATCCATTCAAGACGATGGGTATGGGGGCAGGAGAAACACTCCGGATCGAAGACTTCATGGCCACACACAATAAGAGTTACGGCCTTCCGGGTGCGAAGAAAAGCAGGTCGACCGTCGACGTCGAGACTTACAGGGCCCGGTTGCGTCATCTCTGTCAGCTCATCGCGCGGGACAGGATGGGACTCTGCCCCGTCAACGGCGTGCTGCTCGTCTTGCCAATTACGGTGGCCGACGCCAGAAACATGGTGTCGGAGGTGTGCCTGGCCAGCAAGACCGACCTTACCGATGCTCTGGAGCTGCTCCGGATTCGCTGCCCGGTACTCTTCCTTCTATCCGACCTCGACAAGCTGCCGGGGTTCGTCGAACTTGTCGAGCAGATCCCCTCCGACCAGCGAGTCAAGCGCATGGGCCAGCGCTTCCCGCTGGTCCCGGAGCTCGATTCCGAGGATGTGCCCGGAAGCATCAAGGATTCGGTTTCGTGGGTCGGCAGCAACCTGTTCCTTTCGATGGTATACTCACTTCTTAAGGTGGAAACTCCGGGCGGCGAGGAGCTGACGGAGGTGACTCGCGCCAACTCGCAGCTCTTCCGGTTCCTGGCCGCGATGCGCGAACGTCGCGAGCGGCTGTCGCAATTTGTCAGGGAATGTCTCCCCATACTGCCGCACGAGTCAAATCTCTTTCGCGGCTGCTATTTCGCGGGCACAGGCGTTGATTCCGCCACCACTCAAGCGTTTTGCCCAGGGGTCTTGCGGCTCCTCATCAGCGAGCAGAACCACGTGACCTGGACCGCCGCCGCACTCGAGCAGGATGCCGCGTCATTACGGCTTGCGCGGTGGCTGCGGATCTTCCTCATCGGCTGCATCGCCGCGGGTGTGCTTGCCATCCTGGCCCGGATCGGCTGGAAACTATTTGCCTCCGGCGGTGACGATCTGCACGGTTGACGCGGCGGGCGGGCGGCTGGGGCAGAATTTCCCAGGGCTCACAGCCGTCCCGGGACGCCCAGTGCCACGGTCACGCGAAGAGTGAGCGAGCCGGGCATGCTGGGGAACGAGTCACTCGTGGAAACGGCTCGCTTGCGAAGACGCAAGCGTGGCAGTGTGTCTGTAAGTGTGTCGGGTCCGGGGGATGAAAGTCCTCTCCAAGTAGACGTTCTCCGGCTTGTAGCTAACCGTAACTGCGTCGCCGCGAGGCGGGGTGGGAAACAACGGAAAGCGAATGGCCAGTCCGTAACGCAAGTGAACTCGATTCGGCCGGAAAGGTGACGAGCCTACTGCCAAGTGGCGAAGTCCAAAGCGGCGAAAGCCGGCTGCCTGCGACGCTGAAGGGTAACGTGTCAAAGCGATCGCAAGACCCCAACGGTGGTTGGAGACGGAATGGTCGGAAGGCCAGGCACATGACACAGAGAGACCTGCCCGGACCAGAACGGCGTTCATGACCAACGGGTCCGAAGAACCGCCGGGCAGGAGTCAGAGGAGCCATAGTAGCGACGAAGCCGAGTAACTTCGGGGGAGCGAAGGGCTCCAGGAAGATGGATGCGTTATGACCAGACCGACCGAACACAAACCGGCGCTAGTCCTGAAGCAAGCGTGACGAGAGGCGACTTGGGACCTTACCCTTTGTTTTAAAGGCTTTCGGCGAGGGCACTTGGAAAGGCATTGTCGTTTTCGAGTGAGCGCTTCTCCGAATTCCATCATCT